>JAIBBZ010000034.1 GCA_019694435.1 Pirellulales bacterium | reverse complement strand
GCAACGGCGAAAACCGGCCCAGGTCGCCCTCGACGGCCAGCGCCGCGCGCTTCCGCGCCGCGGCCAGAGCGCCCGAGGCATCGAACACGGCATTGCTCAACACGCCCTGCGCATCGACCGCCACACCACCCACGGCACTCTGCGAGACGATGACGCCGGAGGTCACGCCGCCGGTGCTGCCACCTGTGCCGCCGCCGGTTCCACCACCGCTACCGCCGCCACCCCCTCCGCCGCCGCCACCACCGCCTCCGCCACCACCCCCGCCTCCGCCGCCACCCCCGCCTCCGCCGCCGTTGTTACCGCCGTCCTCATTGTCATCGGGGTTGTCGTCGACTTGGGCCTGAGCTGTGGAGTTGCTGCCGGCCAGCCAGGCCAGCGTCGAGCCGGCGAAGGCAACGAGCGCCAGCGAGCAAAGTCCTGCGCGAAACATGAACGTGAATTCGCGTTTCATGGCGGCTGTCCTGAACGAGGGCCTGGAGAGCATGGACAACCGCCAGGCGCGGCGGCCGTGCATGCTGGGAGTGACTCGGTTCCGCAGCTACCACAATTGATCGAGCGCCGCTGAGGATCACCCGGAACGGCGATAGCCCAGCGGCAGAACGGCGAGCTGGGGCAATTTGGCAGCTTTTTTCACCCTATCCGGGTAGGTCAAGGAACGCAAACAAATTCGCCGATCCAATCGATAGGCTCGCTACCACCCTTTCGTTTGCCCACGAAACAGTCCTGCCTGGCTTGTGCCGCGCGACTTGAGCCGGTTATTCCGGCTGCTTTTAATGCAAGCAGCGGCTGGGATGGCTCCGCCCACTTTGGACCAGCTTTCCGTGGACGGGTAATCGTCCGCCCCGACCGCCTCCCGGAACATCTTTATGAGTCGATCTCGCCGATCGTCCCCGTCTCGTCTTCGTACCTTGCGCCCCACCGCCGCTTGCGGCTTCGAGGCGCTCGAGCAGAAGTTGACGCTCAACGCCGTGCCCACGGGCGGCTTGATCGAGCCGGCGACGACCGATCTTCTGAAAGACCAGAAGGATCCGGTGGTCGCCAAGGCCACGAGCACGAACGCCGCGATCAACGGCGACTTCGTCGTCGTCTGGGAGCATGAGTTTGACAGTCCGAACAGCTTCACGGACACCGATATCTTCGGACGCGTGTACGACGCCAACGGCGTGCCCAAGACGAGCACCGATTTCGCCATCGCCGACTCGATTCGCGAAGAGCAGGACCCGCGCGTGTCGATGGCGGCCGACGGTTCGTTTGTCGTCGTCTGGGAGGAAGAGAACGTCAACGGCGACTTCGACGTCATGTATCGCCGCTTCAACGCCGACGGCGTCGCGATCGACCCGGAGGGCGTGCGCGTGCACGGTGAAGACGAGCTCGAGCAAGCCGACCCCGACGTGGCGATGTTCTCCAACGGCGCGTTCGTCGTGGTTTGGTCGACGGACACCGGCGAAAGCACCGACGTGCAATTCCGTCGCTTCAGTGCCAACGCGACGCCGCTCGACACAAACCCGATCGACTTGGCCGACACGACGGACGACGAATACGCGCCCCGCGTGGCGGCGACGAAATCGACGACGGTTGCCAACTACCGGTTCACCGCCACCTGGACACGCAACGACGCCGGCATCCAGCGCGACATTTACCGCGACTTGCGCCGCTTCAGCGATGGCACGAGTATCACCGGCCACGGCGGGATTATCGTCACCGACGATCAAGATATCCGCGATCTGAATCAGGACCGCAGTTCGGTCGCCATGGACGCCACGGGCCGCGCGGTGATTACCTGGAGCCAGATCACGACAGCCGGCAACAACGACATCTTCTACAAGCGGTTCGATCAGGACGGCGACCCGCTCGATCCCAACCTGCGGCGCGTTGTCGACGATTCGACCTCGCGCAATACCGACGAACACGAAGTGAGCATGGCCAACCAGGGCCAGTTCATTGTCGTCATCGAAATCAGCTCGGGCGCGAACGGCACCGTCGATACTCGCTACCGCCTGTTCGACTTCGATCTGCCCGATCAGCCGGGCCGGACGACCGCCCTGCTCGACCCGACCTTCCTGCCGTCGCTGACCTTGCCGCCGGGCTCGCAGCGCGAGCCGGCCAACCAGGACAATCCGGCCGTGGCCATGAACGGCACGGGTGAATTCACCATCGTTTGGGACGACACCTTCGTCACCGCCCAGCGGCAGGACATCATCGCCCGCAACTATCGCAACAACGTCGAGACTGTGGGCATGTACGAGCCCAGCACGGCCTTGTTCTTCCTGCGCAATTCGAACACCACGGGCGTGGCCGACATCTCGTTCCGCTTCGGACCGGGTTTCGCCGACCAGTCGCCGGACAAGTGGATTCCCATCGAAGGCGACTTCGACGGCGACGGCATCAGCACCGTCGGCCTGTACGATCCGGCCCGGGCGCTGTTCTACCTCCGCAATTCGAACACCGGGCCTACGGCGGTGGCCGACAAGGTGGTGAACTTCGGCTTGCCGGGTTGGTTTCCGATCGTGGGCGACTGGGACGGCGACGGTGTGCAGACCATCGGTGCGTTCGCGCCCGCGTTGGGCCGCTTCTTCCTCCGCAACACCAACACCAGCGGCGTGGCCGACGTCACGTTCTTGCTCGGTGCGCTGCGGCTCGAGGACAACCAGGCCGTGGTTGGCGACTGGGACGGCGACGGGATCGAAACGGTCGGTGTGTTCGATCCCCGCATCGGCACCGGGACCACCTCGCGGTTCGAGCTGACCAACGATGCGAACCCACAGTCGGGCACGGCGACTACCTTTCGCCGCGTCAGCATGGCGCCCGTGAACGGTCGCGGCCTGAGCGGCGATTTCGATCGCGACGGCAAGGACTCGATCGGCATTTACGATCCGGCCACGAGCCTCTTCTATCTCGTGGATGATCTGCCGACGAGCGACGTTCAGCCGCCGGTCGTCACGGCCACGTTTCTGTACGGCATCGTCGCGTCTCCCGCCTGGCTGCCGATCATGGGCGATTGGGACGGCCCCGGGGCTGATCCGCTGCTTGCCGCCGAGACACCGCTGGCTTCGATGCCGGGGACACCGACGCTTTCGACCGCGCAGGCGCAGGCTCTGATCGGCAGCGCGGTTGGTACCTGGCTGGCGGCGGGCCTCGATCCGACCGCGGCCGCTCGCCTGTCGGCCGTGGCCGTGTCGGTGCGCAACCTAGGCGGCGGCCAATTGGGCCTCGTCGAGGATGGGGCAATCGTGCTCGACGACGACGGCGCCGGACACGGATGGTTCCTCGATTCGACGCCCGGCGAGGACGAGGAATTCTCCTGGCTCGACGGGGCCAGAGCGGCACTGTCCGACGCAGCAGCCGCAGATCGCTACGACCTGCTGACCGTGCTCAACCACGAGCTGGGGCATATCTTGGGACTGGACGACGAGCCGGCGCAGGGTCCCACGAGCGACCTGATGGCCGAACTGCTCGGCTTGGGCGTGCGGCGGACGCCGGGGTCGGCCGAGGTCGATCGACTGTTTGGCGCGGGTTAGCAGCCGCCGGCCCGGTCGCGGCAAGCTGTCGCACACACCTTCGGCCGCCGGGCGGCAAGCGTTAGACTCTGGTGTCTTCGTGCGCCTCGCGTGCCGCGTGAATGCCGCGCCGAGGGCCGACCTCAGCCCCAGGTCCCGGCGTGCAGCTTCGCGGTCTGGCCGACATCTATCTGCGGTTTCGCTGGTTGCTCGCCCTGCTGGTCGTGGGCGTCACCGCTTGCGCTGTGGTCGGCGTGTCGCGGCTGTCGTTTGACGATTCGCCGCTCAATATCTTCCGCACCGAAAAGGCCGATTTTGCCCTGCTGCAGGACGTGTTCGACGATTTCGGGTCGGACGACCGGGAGTGCGTCGTCGTGGTCGAGTCGCCACGGCTGTTCACGCCCGAGGGAATTGCCGCACTGCGGCGGCTGATCGCCGAATTCAAAGCGCAGCCGGTCGTCGACGCGGTCCGCAGCATGGACGACGTGGTCCTGGTACGGCCCGGCGAACTGCTGCCCACCTCGCTGCTGCCCCGGCCCGACGCGCCGCAGGCCGATTACGAGCGTGCCCGGGGCGAGGCGCTGGCCCACCCGATGCTGGCCGGACAGGTACTGGCCGACGACGGCCAGACCACGCTATTGCTGGTCAGTCTCAAGGGGCAATCGCTGACCGTCCGCGAAGTGCAGCAGGGCATTGCCGCGGTGCGCGGCGCGATCGAACGGGCGCAGATTCCGGCCGAGCTGGCGCAGGTCCGGCTGACTGGGGTGCCGTCGATTCGCTATGAGATCTTTGCTTCCATTCGTCGCGACAGCAAGTTGTTCGTGGCCATCGGCGTGACGATTTCGTTCGCCATGGCGACGGCGCTGTTCCGCAAGCTCTGGCCGGTGATGATCGTCGCTGCGCCGCCCATCCTGGCGTCGTTCTGGACGATGGGGCTGTTGGGCCTGCTCGGCATCCAGGTGAACGTGATCAACACCGTGCTGCCGACGATGGTGATGATCGTCGGGTTCACCGATTCGATGCACTTGATGGTCGACATTCTGCATTCGGTGCGCGGCGGCAGCTCGAACCGCGATGCCGCGCGGCTGGCGATCGAGCACCTGCTGCCGGCGTGCGCCCTGACCTCGTTCACGACGGCCGTGGGATTTGGTTCGTTGGCGATTGCCGGCGCCGAGGTGATCCGCAACTTCGGGCTCGTGTGCGCGGCGGGTTCGGTGATGGCGTTTGGCGCAGTGCTTTCGCTGGTGCCATTGCTGGCCAGTATCGCTCCTGCCGGAGCGCTGTCGCGCGGGCCCGATTATGAAAAGAGCGACCTGATCACCCACGGTGGCCTGATCGTGATTCGCTGGGTCACCGCGCATGCCAAACCGGTCGCCGCGCTGGGCATCGCCCTGACGGCGCTGCTCGGATTGATTTCGACCTGGCTCGTGCCCAGCAACAAGCTGACCGAGAGCATTCCCAAGTGGAGCGAATCGTACCAGGCGCTGGTCCACTGCGATCGCACGTTGGGCGGGACACTGCGGGCATTCGTGCTTGTCCGCTGGAACGACAAGCTCTCGCTTGCCAGTCCAGAAGTGCTGCGGGCCTTCGACGACGTCGATCGGCTCTTGCGCCAGGACCCAGGCGTGCATTATCCGTTGTCGATCCGCAACGTGCTCGAGGCCTTGCCCGGACCCGAAGGCGATCTGGCGGCGCGGGTACCGCTGCTGAAGAGCGTGCCGCAGGACATCCGGCAGCAGTACCTGCGCGAAGACCTGCACGAAGCCCTGATGACCGTGCATCTGCAAGACCTCGGCAGCAGCCGGCACGAGGCGACTTTCCGCCGGCTCGAAGACAAGCTGGCCAAACTGCAGCGCGCCCATCCAGGAGTCGAGTTGCAACTCACGGGAACCGTCGTTGTGGCCAGCCGCAACATCAACCAGATGATTGCCGACCTGACGAACAGCCCGGGCCTGGCGGCCTTGGTGATCTTCGGGCTGATGACGGCATTGTTCCGCTCGTGGCGCTTGGGGTTGGTCAGCATCCTGCCAAACGTGTTTCCGATGTTCGCCACGGCGACGATGCTGGTCGCGGCCCGGCAGCCGTTGCAATTGACGAGCGTGATTACCTTCACGATCTGCCTGGGTATCGCGGTCGACGACACGATCCATTTCGTCAACCGCTTTCAGCGCGAATTGGCCGTCGACGGCGACGTGCGGGCAGCGATCGAACGGGCCTTCATGGCCGTAGGGACAGCCATCGCCATGACGACCATTGTGCTGTTGACCGGGTTCTTGAGCGTGTGCCTGAGCGACATGCCGACTAGCCGATTGTTCGGTACGCTTGGTTGCCTGGCCATTTCCAGCGCCGTGATCGGCGACCTGATCATTCTGCCGGCGCTGTTGACGTGCTTCGCGCGGCGGCCGCAGCACGTTGCGCCGCCCACCCCGGAGGCGGTCGCCGCAGAACCGCCCCAACGCCCTGCCGTGAGCGCTTCGGGCGTTTCTTGACCGGCACTGGGCGAAATCCTACGATCCGCCTAGGAGATTGCCCCTGTTGTCGGCGGCCATTCGTCCACGCCGCTTGCCGTGATCGTTTCTTGCGAGGCTTTGTCGATGCGCTGCAGCTTTTTTTCGTGCTGGATGTCGAGCATCGGGCTGGCGGCCGCGGTGTTCATGAGCGTGTGCACCGGGGTTGCAGCGGCCGACAATTGGCCTCAATTTCGCGGCCCCGGTGCGGCTGGCGTGGCCGCGACCGATACGGCGGTGCCCGACGAATGGACCTCGACCAAGAATGTCGCCTGGCGCACGGCGCTACCGGGCCGGGGTTGGTCGTCGCCAGTGGTCTGGAACGGCCAGGTCTTCTTGACCAGCGTCGTGAATGCCGGAGAAGACGTGCCCGCGCAGCGCGGGCTGTACTTCGGGGGCGAGCAAAAGGAAGCGGCCGAGACGGAGCATACCTGGAAGGTGTTTTGCGTCGATCTGGAAACAGGCAAGCTGCTGTGGGACAAGACGGCGCATGCCGGCGCGCCGCCGGCGCCGCGTCACAAGAAGAACAGCTACGCTTCGGAAACGGCGGCCACCGACGGCAAGCGGTTGTATATCTACTTTGGCCAGGTCGGTCTGTTTTGCTACTCGCTCGACGGCGAACTGCTGTGGGAGCAGAAGCTCGAACCGCTCAAGACGCGCTTGGGCTGGGGAACCGGCGCCTCGCCGATCGTCTACGAAGACCGCGTCTACGTCTGCAACGACAACGAGCAGGAATCGTTCCTGCAATGTCTCGACGCCGCGACGGGGAAGGAAATCTGGAAGACGACCCGCGACGAGAAGAGCAACTGGGCCACGCCGTTCGTCTGGAAGAACAACCAGCGCACCGAAATCGTGACCGCCGGCAGCAAGGCCGTCCGGTCCTACGATTTGCAGGGCGCCGAACTGTGGCAAATCGGCGGTATGTCGAGCATCACCGTGTGCACCCCGTTTGCCGTGGGCGACTTGCTCTACGTCGGCTCAGGCTACGTCATGGACAAGAACAAACCGCTGTGCGCCGTGCGCCCCGGCGGCAGCGGCGACCTCACGCTCGGCGCCGACGAAACTTCGAGCGAAGCGATCGCCTGGTGCCAGAAGCAAGGCGCGCCGTACAACACAACGCCCTTGGTCTACCAAGGTCATGCTTACTCGTGCCTTGATCGCGGCGTGTTGGCCTGTTTCGATGCCAACACTGGCGAAGAAAGGTATCGTGAGCGGTTGCCCAACGGCCGCGCGTTTACGGCCTCGCCGGTCGGAGCCGGGGGCAAGGTTTACTGCCTGAATGAGTTTGGCACCACGTTCGTCGTCGCCGCCGGGCCCGAATTCAAGGTCCTGCACGAGAACGTGCTCGACGAGGAAGTGTTTCTGGCTACGCCCGCCTTGGCCGGGAATCGCCTGCTGGTGCGCGGCGAGACATCGCTGTACGCGATCGAAGAAGGCCGCGAGCTGACGCCGCAGCCGTGAGCGCGCCTCGTGCGCCGCTATATCGTCCGCGGCTCTGGACAGACCGCGACCAGCACGGCCAGCGTGACCAGGATCGAGGTTCCCAGCGTCATCAGCGTCATCACGTCGGTCATGGCTCTTTCCCCCTTGTTCGGCGTTCGTCGGCTTCGCCTGGCAGAGCGTTCGCATCAGGCGAGCTGTACGGATGGGGTAAAATGCAAGCATGATGCCAGTGCTGGCGCCCGCCCGATCGGCACGGACATGGATTTGTCCCAAGTTGTTTTTTGTGAATGACTTGCGGAGATGTTTTGTGGCGAGCTGGGCGCGGCCACCTCGGGGTCAGGGACGGTTCCATGTCGTCAAACGGGCGACGCTCGGTCCCGATTCGGGAGGCACCGCCTCACACGGGCCTCCGGCGTTTGCGGGGGCTCTCCTCCCCGGCCCGGGGTTACGTCGCGTAGACACACCGGCGCACGATGCGGCATGATGCGCGACGTTGCGTGCAACCGGACTCGGACGAACCCCGTCGGACCATCCTGCCAGGTCTTCCATGCAGTGGATCAAGGTGACCATCGTCGTGCTCGGCGTCGCCCTGTTGGGCGGCTGCGGTAGCCGCGAAGCCACGCCCAATACGGCGGCGACGGCGGCGACCGTGGGCGAGGTCGAAGACGCCGGACCGACCCAGGAGCAGATCGAGGCAGCGCGATCGGAGCTGCCGCCGCCCCCGCAGCGGCCGTTGTTGGTGGGCTTGGGCGCGCCGCCGCCCGAACGCGGCGTGAATGAAGCCGCATCCGATGCGTTGGGGCGCATTGGCGAGGCCGCGATTCCGGCGCTGCTCGAGGCGCTGCGCGACCCCGACCCCCTGGTCCGCGCCGAAGCGGTCAGGGCACTCGCACGGATGGGCCCCGAGGCGGAACCGGCGCTCGATGCGTTGATCGCGGCCCTGCAAGACGGCGACAAAGGTGTGCGCCGTGCGGCGGCCGGCGCGATCGGTCAAATCGGGCCTGCGGCCAAGAAGGCGATTCCCGCGCTGGTCCAGGCGTTGCGCGACTATGAACAGGACGCTGGTTCGACGCACTGAATTGCCGTTATGGACACGCGTCTTCGCCGCCGCTTCGACGAGCTACTCGAACAGGTCTTGGATGACCTGCCGAGCGACGTCATGGACCTGCTCGAGACGGTGCCGCTGGTCGTCGACGACTATCCTCCGCGCAAGCTCCTGCGCGAGCTGAGGATTCGTGACGCCAGCGAGCTGTGCGGGCTCTACACGGGAATTCCGCTTGGCGAACAAAGTAGCGATCGGATCGGTTGGGCGCCCGAAACGATTTCCATTTACCGCTACGGCATCATTTGCCTGGCCGAAGAAGACGACGAGCCGAACGACGATGCCCTGCGCGAACAGATTCGAATTACGATTCTGCACGAAGTCGGCCACCACTTCGGGCTCGACGAAGAGCAGCTTCGCGAACTCGGGTACGACTGAGCTATTCGCCCGAGAGGCGCACCAGCACGCGGCCTTGCTGGCCGCCGCCGAGGATCTTGGCGATTTCCGGGGCCAGGCCCTCGAGCGTGACTTCGCCGGCGACCAGGCGCTCGAGATTCGCCGGGCGCCACGGCCCGGCCATCCGTGCCCACAGCTCGGGGCGGCGTTCGATGGGCCAGGTGGCCGAGTCGATGCCCACCAGGTCGATCCCTCGCAGGATGAAGGGATAGACCGAGGTATTCAAATCGGTACCACCCACCAGTCCGCAGCAGGTGACCACTCCGTGCGTCTTCACGCCGCGCAGCACGCTGGCCAACAGGTTGCCGCCGACGGTGTCGACCGCGCCGGCCCAGCGCGCCGACAGCAATGGACGGTTGCTCGTATCGAGCACTTCGTCGCGCCCGACGATCCGAGCGGCGCCCAGCTCGCGTAGATACCCCTCGGACTGTGGCTTGCCCGTTGCGGCCACGACTTGAAAGCCCAGCCGCGCGAGCATCGCCACGGCCAGCGAGCCGACGCCGCCGGTGGCCCCGGTCACCAGCACCTCGCCCGAGCCCGGCTGCACGCCGCGCATCAGCAGCGCCTCGACCGATTGTGCCGCGGTAAAGCCGGCGGTGCCGAAGATCATGCTTTCTCGCAGCGTGAGGTCCGGCGGCAAGGGCACGATCCACCCCGCCGGCACGCGAATCAGCTCGCTGTACCCACCCCAGGCCGGAGCGCCCAGCTCAAAGCCGGTGATGACGATCCGGTCCCCAGGGCGGAATTTGTCGCTGGTGCTCGACTCGATCGTCCCGGCGGCATCGATGCCCGGCACATGGGGAAATCTACGTACCACTCCCGGGTGGCCGGTTGCCCCGAGGGCGTCCTTGTAGTTGAGCGACGACCAGGCGACCCGAACGACGCAATCGCCTGCCGGCAGATCGTTTTCGGTCAGCGTCGACACGGCGGCGTTGGCCTGCTTGTTCTCGTCCTGGGTGACGACCAGCGCGCGAAAGCTTCGCGACATGCGCAGCTACCTTCCTCGTTTCGGGACCAGCATCGGGGGTGCGCCGGCGTTCGGCCCCCCCCTGCAGACAAGCGATCGGCGTACCTTAGCGCCTGGTCCAGGCGAATGCAAATTGGTGCGAGTGTGGCGGGTCCAGTTTGCGCCGTTGCAAAATGCCGACGACGCAAGTCGTTACCCGATAGCAACCTGCCGCGAAGCTCGCGTTGACACCCCCCGCGCCGAACCTATAATTCCGCACAAATCCGCGGGACCTTTCGAGGGCGACAGGCATCTGGGGATTTCGCCCTCGCGTTGCCAGTTTACTGTTTCACATGGGCCCGACAGGCCCAGGAGAAGAGCCCAATGGCTGCCAATGTTTCCGAATTCACCGACTCGAACTTCGAGAGCGAAGTCTTGTCGTCGGATGTGCCCGTGTTGGTCGATTTCTGGGCCCCTTGGTGCGGGCCTTGCCGTCAGATCGCGCCGATGATCGAAGAGCTCGCCAAGGAGAACTCGGGCGTGAAGATCGGCAAGATCAACATCGACGACAGCCCTCGCTTCGCCGAGAAGTATCAGGTCCAGAGCATTCCTACGCTGATGTTGTTCAAGGGTGGTCAGCCCTTCCGCACGCTGGTCGGCGTGCGTCCGAAGTCGCAACTGCAAAGCTTGCTTGACGAAGCAAAGGGTTGAGCCGACGGGCGCGAGTCGTCGAACTCACGCCCGTTGCCGATTAGCTGAAACTCACCGGCGGCCGGCCGGAGCGATGGCTCCGGCGCGGCCGCCGTGCTTTTGTGCGTGCAGTCGTAGCGACGCTAGCCAGGCCAGCGGCCAGCGCAAGTGCTTTTCCAGTTAATCCGGTGCGGCCAAATGCCGATTTAGTGACCTGGGTAAATTCTGCCGGTCGTAGCGATTGTTTCGCTCGCCACCGGCCCCCCGGGACTTGCAACGGCATGGCGGACAAGACCAGCGAATCGCTTCGCGGCGGCGAACGCCTCGGCAGCGGGGAGACCCGCGTCGATGGCCCGCACTTGCCGCGCGATGGTCGCGTGACGGCCGCCGAGCCGTCGCCCGCTTCGTTTGCCGCCGCGCCCGGCGAGCTGGCGCAGGTGCACCCGGCGGCCGCCGATCTGGAAATGCTCGAGCTGCAGGCCCAGCAATTGGCCGCGCATCTGCAGCGCCGCCAGGCCGAGCTCGACCGGCGCGAAGCGCTGGTCCATGCGCAAACCGCGCAGCTCGACCAGGACACGCGCAACGCGCGGCTCTGGTTCGGCGAACGGCAACATGAAATCGACGATCGTCTGGCCGAACTCGAACGGCGCGAACGCGATCTGGCCGACCGGTTGTCGCAGGTCACGGCGGCCGAAAAACACGTCACCAGCATTCAGACCGATGTTCGCCGGGATACGGCGCTCCGCGACGAAGAACTGGCCCGCCGCGAAGCCCGCGTACAGGCCCGGGCCGAAGAGCTCGCCGCGCGCGAAGCCGCGTTGCGCCGGGCCCGCGGACAACTCGACACGGATCGCGACGAGCTCGCGGCGACGCAGCTTCGCGTCCAGCAACAGCTCGATCGCCGGCGCCTGGAAGGCCTGCGCACGGTGCGTTTGGCATTCGAGCAACTCGACGCCCGACGGCACGAGCTGGAACAGCGCGCCGCGGTGCTCGACCAGCAGGCGGCCTCTCCCGCGCCGGTGGCGACCGTGGCGGATTCGCCCGAACGAATGTCGCGGCTGGCGCGGCGCGAGCAGCTGCTGGCCGAGAGTGAAGCTTCGCTCCAGCAAGAACGCGAACTGCTGGCCGCCGAGCGCGAGCGCCTGGCCGGCGTGTTGCGTAGTCATCAAACGGAACAGCAGCAGGCTCTGGCCCGACTCGATGCAGCCAGTAAACAACACCAGGCGGCGCTTCGTCAGCAGCAGGAAGCCTTGACGCAGCGGCAAAGCGAACTAGACGCACGACAGTCGGCGCTCGACCAATTGCGCGCCAACCTCGAGGTCGTGCACCGCGAAACCCTGGAAATGCGGCTCGTCACCGAAGAGCTCTGGGTGCAAATCACGGCCCGCGTGCCGGGCCCCGTGCTGACTCCTGCCATCGGTCGGCTGCGCAGCCAACTGGGCGACCACTTCCAACTGTTGGGCCAGCAGCTCGACGAGCGTCGCGGTCAGATGGAAGCCGCACGCCGCGAATTGGCCGAGGAACTCGCTCGGCTCAAACAACAGCGCGACGAATTGCACCGCTGGGCCCAGCGGCGGCACGAAGAGCTGCAAGAACTTGCCGGGCGGTTGACCGCGCGGCAGGACGAGCTGGCGCGCCGCGAGACGGCCTTCGAACAACTCCAGGCCTCGACGGCCGACGAGCGGTTGCGGCTGCAAGGCGAACTGGCGGCCCTGCAAGCGGAGCTGCGCCGCCGCCTGGCCGATCCAGACAGCGCGCCGGCTCGCGGCACTGCGGGCTCGAAACGACGCAAAGCCGCCTAGCTGCGCGACGCGGCGCTCTGAGGAATTCCGCGCGGGCGGAATCTACTTGTCCGAATCGCCGCTCAAGCTGCCTGAAGTCTTGCGTTTTTCCGCGGCCGCGGCTTGCTCGAGAGCGCCCCGCGTCGCGGCGATCGCGGCGTGAATCTCGGCCGGCGAGAAATACGGCTCGCTGGTGCCGTCGACATGTTCGATGCGCTTCGCGGCGAGCTCTTCCCAGCTCAGGCCGTTGTTCAAATGCCACGCGGCCGCTTGTGCGGCGCGCTGATCGACCTGGCCGGCACTGAAGGCCTGCAGCAATTCGCGCACGCCGGTGCTCGTCGTGAAGTCGTCGAGCGGACGGATTTCGTAGGGGATGTTTGGGCGCGGAACCGGCTTGCCGTGCTCGAGGCAGACGGTCGCTAACCGGGCTTCGCCAACCTTTTCCGGCGGGATGTTGAACTGGCCACCACCACCGCCGCCGAAGCCACCACCACCACCGCCGCCTACGCCTTGCGAACCACCACCACCACCGGCGCCGCCGGCGCCACCGCCGCCGCCGCCGAATTGATTGAGCACCGGCACTCCCGCAAACGCGTCGGGCAGACGGACATTGATGGGCTTGTCCGTGAGGTTCTTGACCAGCAGCCGGGCCTGCTTGTCATTCCTGGGAATGAACTTGACGTCGACCTGGCCCGCCTTGATCGCGGCGAACAATTCGAGCTGCTCGGCGTCGTCGTTCGTGCGTTCCGCCGCCGTGACCGCCGAGAGGGACCAGCCCGCCAGGCCGAGCAAGCTCAGGCCGCAGGCCAGCATTCCGAACCGAAAGCCGCGCAGGCGGAATCCGCGGGCATCGCAAACCAGGGCAGCGCAGTTCATGGACCAGCACCTCTTCACGACCGAATATGCCAGCCTTCCACAGTAATTGCCCCGCCCGCGAAAACCAAGCAAAAACGGGCCGTCGACCGTCCGGAAACCGGCTACGGGGCCGTCCGCGGCGTGCCCGATTCGGCCGGTTATAGGGGGGGAAACACGTCCGGCTCGACCTGGTAGGCATCGGCCAGGGCGTTGGTGCTGTTGAACAGGGCGACGACGGCCATCAGCTCGCCAAGGGACTCGTCGTCGAGCCCCAGCTTCTTGACCGCCGCAGTATGTGAATTGATGCAATAGCGACAGCCGTTCGTGGCCGACACCGCCACGGCGATCATCTCCTTGGTCAGCGGGTCGAGCCGACCTGGAGCCATCACGACTTTCAGCCGGGTCCAGATTTGCTCCAGCAGCGGCGGATAGTTCGCCAGGGTCTTCCAGAAGTTGGGGACAAAGTCGATCTGTTTCGTGGCTTTGATGTCGTCGAAGATCTCTTTCACACGGCCGGTGGCCGCCGCTTCGTCGACCACCCGTACCGTCGCGATCCGCGGGCTGGCGTCGGGCATCGTGTCATTCTCCTGTGCTGGAATTTGGGTTGCGACGAACGCTCACGGCCTCGACCAGATCGATCGCGACCAGTTGCGTGTCGCCCCGGGCGAACATCTGCGTCTCGTAATAGGCCGGATGCGCCCAAGTCGCTTCGACCACCTTGGTGCGCGACAGCTCGGTATAGCCCTGGGGGTTGGCCCGGGCCAGGACCAGCTCGCCCTCGGCATTGAGCGCGAGCAGCCGATCGTCGTCGCCCGTCCAAACGAGCGTGGCCTGCGGGTTGCGGCCGCGCGGCGTGAGCTGATTGCCATCGTCCCAGAGCTTGTTGCCCGTGGCCAGCTCGAAGCACGTCAGTCCGTATTGCTTGTCGAGCAGGTACACGTGCCCGTCGCGCACCAGCGGTTGCGACATCAATCCGCGCAGATTGCGGTTTTCTTCCCAAGCCAACTCGGCCGTGGCCAGGTCGGCCGACGGGCGAATCGCCTTCGAGCCTTCCCAGTAGCCTGCGACGAACACCAGCCCTTCGGCGTAGACGGGCGTCGCGATCGAGACGCCATACGTCACCGCATAGGGAATTTGCCAGGCGATCCGGCCGGTCGCCGGGTCGATCCCCAGCACGTGCTGGGGGCTCCAAGCGACGAGTTGCTGGCGTTGGGCGGCGGCAATCACGATCGGCGTTGCGTAGCCGGCCGGATCGTCGCCGGTGCGCCACACTTCGCGCCCGCTCGCGCGTTCGTACGCCACGTAGCATCCGCCCGGCAGGCCTGGATGGACGACGACCAGGTCGTGCCAGACGACCGGCGAGGCGGCCAATCCCCACTCGGGCAACTTGGCCTGCTGCGACGCCACCAGATCGTGGGCCCAGATCACGCGACCATCGCGGGCATCGAGGCAATGCACGTGGCCGACGGCCCCCAGCGTATAAATCCGCCCATCGTGAAAGGTGGGCGCTGCGCGGGGACCGTTGCCGTAGTCCAGCTTGCCGTACTCGACCGGGTACCGATGTTGCCACAGCAGATGCCCATCATCGGCCGCATAGCAGAGCACGCGTTCGCACTCTGCTGGCTCGGTTTGCCGATCCATCGTGTAGACGCACCCGGCCGTGGCGATGATGCCGGAGTAGCCGCCGCCGATGGCCATTTGCCAGCGTGTCGTGAGGCCTGCTTCCGGCCAACGATCGGCCAGCGGCGGCGCGTGCCACGAGCCGTCGCCGCGCGGTCCGCGCCAGTGCGGCCAGTCCTCGGCCGAGGCCGGCACGGTCGACGAGCAAACGGCCGCCACGAGGGCCCATGAACAAGTCTGCCTTATCGAGCCGCCGCGGCGCATGCGATCGCTGAACCGGCTATTCACCGGTCGAGTCGCCGTCGTCGGTCGTGACTTCGCCACCGGGATGCGCGGGATCGTACGGCACGGCGATATCGAACCAGCCGATCATCATTTCCTCGAACGTCTGGTCGCCCCAGAGCACGTCCGATTGGGGATCGGGGTTGGCCAGGTTGTCGGCCGAGTTGTCGAAGTGTGCAATGCACCGGATGGCCGACCCGGCCGGCATCTTGCGCGGCTGGCTGAGGATGAAGTGGTTCTGCCAGTTGAAGTCGTAGCGGGGCACATCCAGCACGATCTCGCTCGAGCCGTCGGGCAGCTCGGCGATGTAGCGGAACGATTTGCCGCGCAGATGCATGTGCGGGAAATAAGCGAGAATCAGCGCGTCGTCGAGGAACTTGCGACGCGCGGTGACTTCGTAGTTCGGATCGCCCGCCGGAATCCGGAAGTTGTGGTTGATGGCCCGATCGGTCGCCACGCGATGGGTGACGCCCTTGGCGTCGGTGAATTTCAGGCCAATCGAGCTGCGATCGTCCTGCGGCGTGCCGTTGGGGGTGTAGTGCATCTGGAAGATGAGTTTCGACCCGGCGGGGATCAGCTTGGCCATCCCGTCCGGAAACACGAACGGCCGCGTCCCCGGCGCGAAACCGGCGACGAAGTGAAACCCGCGAGCATCCTTGGCGCGCGATTCGGGCGGCCTGGCGAACACGATGATGTGGTGCACGACGCCGCGGTTGCCCGGCACACATTCGGCCGTCTTGAGCCACTTGTCCTCGGTGAAGCCCGGATCGACGGTGAAGTATTGATAGTCGACCACGCCCTCGGCGGGGACGTGGTACGCCTCGTCGCTCATGTAGACCACCTGGTCCGGCTCGAACGGCATCTGCCAGCCGGTTACATACTCGCGCGGCTCGGGCAATTCGGCCCGATCACCTTCGGGCGCACCGGCGGCGACCCAATCGTGAATCTGCTGCAATTGCTCGGGGGTCAGGCGGGCATCGTTCGAGAAGTGGCCGTAGTGCGGATCGGCATGCCAGGGCGGCATGCGGTTGTCGCGCACCACCTCGTCGATCATCTCCGCCCAGCCGACGACCTCGTCGTAGCTCGTCAGCGAGAACGGCGCGATCTGACCCGGCCGGTGACATTCGGCGCACCGCTCCTGCAAGATGCGGGCAATCTGATTGCTGTAGGTCACCGGGGCATCAGCCTGGGGCGTCTTGATCCGGCCGATGATGCAGCCGGGCACCTCGGTCTCGGTCGTAGTGACGGGCTGGCCCGCCAGCAGCGCGTCGAGCGCTGCGGCCAGATCGCGATGGCGAATTTCCGGTCGGGCGTAGCCGCCGCCGGTGGTGAAGCCGTACTGATCGTCGATCCGGCCGTGGTAGCGGACCACGCGCTCGGCGTCGAGCAGGAACACTTCCGGCGTGCGTTGCGCCCCGAATTGATCGGCGACTACGTTGCCCGCGTCCTTCAACACGGGAAACTCGATGCCGTGCGCGCGGGCATACGCGGCCAGCTCGGTGATGCTGTCTTGCCGGTTCGAGTCGATGCCGATGAACTGCACGCCCTGGGCTTGGTACGCTTCGGCGAGTTCCATTAGCCGCGGGCCGTAGAGCTTGGCCAGCGGGCACTCGACGCCGAGAAACACCACGACCACGGCCTTGGCCTCTGGGAAGTCGCCCAGCGCCACCTGCTTGCCGCGAAAATCTTGCAGGCTGAACGCAGCGATCGATTTTCCCACGGCCGACGTCGCGCTCTCGGCCGCGAGCATCGGCAGACACATCGCGACTGCGACCAACAAGCACACCATCCACGCGATCAGCGTGCGCCGCATGATTTCCTCGCTTGGCAGCTTTGCCGCAAGGCCAGAAATGTTCACCCCCCGCGGCCCGATTGTAGCACCCTCGGCGCGGGCCAGGCCAGCAAGGTTTTGAGGGGGCGCGGTCGAGCAAGCCGTGCGCCGGCCCCCCTGGCGCGGCGCGGGACTGGCGCGATGGGCGACGACCGCCTGCGATCAGCCCTTGGGCTCGAGAGCCAGGATCGGCGGAGAGACGTAGGCCCGGAAGCTGCGCGGCTCGAGCACGAAGATGCCCGAGGCCGGCGGCGCGGGGCCGTCGCACGCCGGGAAGATATCTCGCGGCGAGGGAGCGGCCGTATCGACCAGCAGTCGCCAGGGCACGTCCCGCACTGCCAACGGGACGACAAACGGCAGCGGCTCCAGGCCGCTGTGGAAGCAGAGCATGACGTGCCGGGGGACCTGGTTATTGGGTCCGATTTCCGTGGCCGGAATCGCTCCCAGGATGCACGTCAAGCTGTGGCTGCTCCAATCGACGGTCCCACCCGAGGGGCCATACCAGCTCACGTCGGGTAAGCCGCCGGGGGCAGGGGTCTCGCCGCTCAAGAAGCGCGTGCGGCGGACCGTGGGCTGCGAATTGCGGAAGGCGATCAGCGCCTGCGCGAAGCGCACCAGGTCGACATGTTCGTTGACCAACGACCAGTCGAACCAGGAGATCTCGTTGTCCTGGCAGTAGGCGTTGTTGTTGCCTTGTTGTGTACGGCGGCACTCGTCCCCGGCCAGCACCATCGGCACGCCCAGGCTGAACAGCAGCGTGCTGAGCATGTTCTTGACCTGCCGTGCGCGGATTTTCTCGATCTCGACACGGTTGCTGGGACCTTCGACGCCGTAATTGCAGGAATAGTTGTTGTTGTCGCCGTCGCGATTTCCCTCGCCGTTGGCGTCGTTGTGCTTGTGGGCATACGAGACCAGGTCGTTCAGCGGAAAGCCGTCGTGCGAGGTGATGAAATTGATGCTGTGATAGGGCCGACGGCCGCTGGGCTGGTAAAGATCGCTCGAGCCGGCCAGACGCGTCGCGAGCACGCCGAGCGTGTGCCCGTCGCCGCGCCAATAGCGTCGCACGTCGTCGCGGAAATGGCCGTTCCATTCCGCCCAGCGGACGTTCGCAAAGCTGCCGACTTGATAGGCGCCGGCCGCGTCCCAGGCCTCGGCGATGATTTTCGTGTCGGCCAGGAACGAATCTTCGGCGATCACTTCGATGATCGGCGTGTTGGGCAGCAGATCGCCGTTGCGGCTGCGGCTGAGAATCGACGCCAGGTCGAAGCGGAATCCGTCGACGTGATAGTTCAACACCCAGTGGCGCAGGCAATGGAAGATCAGCTCGCGGACGACCGGATGATTGCCGTTGACCGTGTTACCGCAGCCCGAATAGTTGCGGTAGCCGCTGCCGCCGTTTTCGAGCATGTAGTAGACGCGGTTCTCGAGCCCCTTGAACGACAGCGTCGGACCGCGCTCGTTGCCTTCGGCCGTGTGGTTGAACACCACGTCGAGGATCACCTCGATGCCCGCCTCGTGCAGGGCGCGGACCATCTGCTTGAACTCGTTGACCTGCGCCGCCGGCTCGTGGCTCGCCGCGTAGCCGCGGTGCGGCGCGAAGAACGCCATCGGGTCGTAGCCCCAATAGTTGGTCCGCTGGGTCGGGCCGCCAAAAAATTCGTTGGTCGGGAACTCGTGGACCGGCATCAACTCGACGGCCGTCACTCCGAGCGCCTTGAGATAGGGAATCTTCTCGATGACCCCCAAATAGGTGCCCGGATGCTCGACGTCGCGGGCCGAACGGGTGAAGCCGCGCACGTGCAGCTCGTAGATCACCGTGTCGGACAGGTTGCGCTTGAGGTGCCGGTCGCCGTTCCATTCGAAGTGATCGTCGACCACCACGCACTTGGGCGGCCGCACGATGCCGTCTTCCGATTGCTGGAATTCGCCGGCCAGGGCCTTGGTATACGGGTCGATCAGCCGAGCCCGGCCGTCGAACCGCTGGCCGCGCGCCGGGTCCCAAGGGCCGTCGGCCTGCAGGTGGTAGAGCTGGCCGGGACCGATCCCCGGGACGAACAAGCACCAGTTGCTGCCCCAGCGATCGTGCTGACCGTCAAAGTCGATGATTTCACGCGGCTCGCGATCGCCGACGCGATCGTACAGCAGCAGTCGCATCGCCGTGGCCGAGCGGCTGAAGACGACGAACCGGACCCCGGAATCAACCACCATCGCCCCATAGGGCAGGTGGTAGGCGAAGCGTAAATCTGCGTGTGTCGAAGTGGTCAGGATGGCCATGCAGGGAATTCTTGCCGCCGGGTGCTGCGCAGGCGAATCGAGCGGGCCGATTACTCGGTATCTTCGACTCGGAAGGCGGCGTGGCAGTCTTTGCAGCTCGTCTCGATGCGTTCAATCGCCGCTTTGGCCGCAGCTAGATCGGCCGCGTGGGCAGCGGTATTGAGCGCACCGCAGGCCTCGCGCCATTGGCCACACAACTCATACCACCGGCCCACCTGCTGCGGGTCTTTGACCTCATGGGTATCGGCCACCGAGACCTGAGCAATCGCGGCCATCAGGGCCGAAAGCTGTGCAATTTCGGTGGCTTGCCGGTCGAATCGTTGCACGCCGCGCTTCAAGCGCGAATTGAGCGAGGTCACCTGTTTCATCAACTGGCCCTGCGAGGCCAGCTTTTCCCATTTCAACGCGGGCGCGTCTGCGGGGCCTTTGCCGTCGAGCGCGGCTTTGACGGCCTCGGCTCCAGCGGCGGCCTCGGCCTGGCTCTTCGCCGCGGCGAGTTGGCTCGCGGCCGCCGCGATGGCCGGCGCGTGGGCCTTGAGCGGATGATCTTCGTCGTGCAGACCCAGGCATTGCGCCAGGGCCAGCATACTGTGCGCATCGCGTCGCACCTTGGTCTGGGCGTTCTTGTAACTGTCGGCCGAGGCCGTCGCTTTGGAGCAATCGTCCACGAGCTTTTCCAGCGCGGCCGCCAGGTCAGCGGCCGGGGCAAACTTCGACACCGGCGGGGCGGCCGGCGGATCGCCCGCGGCAGAGGTCCCGACGGTCGCCGCCAAGAAAATCACCGAACGCATGACGATAAGCACGCTGCTGCGACGCATACCTCGATCACTCCCAAGACAAACAAGCAGACGAGTTGACAAGCACGATGGCCGGACACGAAAGCCGGCGACGACTCGCCTCCAGAGCGTACCCTCGAATGGGATGAACCGCTACGCCTCGCGTCACGCCGAGCGATCGGGCACATGCGAGAAGCAAGCGAGCGGCGTTCCGCAAAGGCAGCGGGGTACTTCCTGGCTGCTTTCAGTCCCCCCTGGCGGCTGCAAGTGGCTGGTGTCAGTTACCGTTTCGTCGCCGTGCACGGGCGAGCGCCTGACATGCGAGGACCGCACCACCGCCGAGCGCCAGTATCCAAGACGACGGTTCGGGGATGAGATGGAGTTCGGTGATCTGAATCCCCCATTGATTTGTGCCGGCGGCGAACTCCTGGAACGTCCAAAACCGGAGCGGATCGCTGGGATCGATGACCGTCGCGCTGTAATCGCCCCAGCGGTTTCGCGCGCCGCCACGGTTGTAAGTGGACACGCCTTGCTTGAGCAGCAGCGGCTCGCCGAATGTCGTGATGCCTGACGCGTTTGTCCTGCCAACGACTGCGTACGAGCTGGCGAATTGCGCGCTCCCCGCCCCGCTGAACCCGATCACGACGTCGCCGAATTGGTTGACGGCGATCGAGCCGATGAAATACTCCAACTCGTCGTCTGCGATGTAGCCCTGTTGCACAACGAGTTTCGTGGCTTCATCGACTTCGAACCAATGTTGCGCCGCGCGGCCGTCGACATCGACGGTGTGCACTCCCCACAGCGATCCGTTCAAGCGCACCAACTCGCCCGCGTAGCCCTGCGAGGTCTCGATGGGCATGATTCCCAAAGGTTGCAGGGCACCATTCAAATCGGGAATCGTTTGCTCGAAACCGTCGAGAAATTGCCGCGGGCTGAGCGTCGGCGAAGTTATCGGTCCATTGATGAAGAATTCGCCGGCCCGGCCGTCGATGCCCGTCTGCAACAGCGAGACGAACGCCGGCCGCGCGCCGGCGTTGTCGTAGTCGATGACCGCCAGGCTGTCCGACTGGGCAACATTGAACACGTTTTCGAATTTGGTCGCCTGCGCGACAGTCGGTACCGGCGCAATCAGGTCGGCCTTGGGAATGGCCACGACGTCGAGCGACGAGAAACTGTCGGTGCCGATGTTGAACATGTTGGCCGCGACGTACACGGCCTGTTGGCTGAAGCCGAGCTTCGGAAAATCGACCCAGGTTTGGTCATCGGCGTCGGCGTCGAAGCTGAACCCCGACCAACCGTCCAAGGGGTTAGGCGTGTTGGAGACGGCCACGAGGATCGCGCTGGAGCTGCTGCGCCGGGAAGACAGTTCGGTGGCATAAAAGCGGTCGCTAAAGGGGTCGTACACCACGCGTGGGTCGAACACGTCGGTCAGCAGTCCCCCGGTGATGCCCGCATTGCTCCAAAAGCCCGAGGCGGTATTCGAAGCCAGCCGCGCGCCGGTCAACTTGTCGTAGACGTTGTAGCGGCCGTTGATCAGTTCGACGATGTGCGCCTCGCCGACGGTGCCCATCGTGTCCGGCGGAACCGAGAACGAGTTGCCCACCCCGGACGCATATCTTGCTCCGGTGAAATTCAGGCCGATTTCAACCAGGCCCTCGGCTTGGCTGCCCGCTGGCGCAGCACAGGCGACGAGCAGCCAAACGGCGATCAGTCGCGATGCGGGTCGGCGAACATTCGCGTCGACGAGGGGTCGAGGCGCACGAGTTGCGGTGTGCGTGTTCATTGTTCAACGGATCGCGTGGTTGCCTGGGTGCTGTTGCATACGGACTCAACTGGCAACTCGGACGCGCTGCCCGACGAAAACGGGCGCCAGCAGCCGCAGTGTTTCCCCCGAAACGCCCCTGGCCGGATGCTGTGATCCGCGCCAAGGGCAGACGTGCGGCTTCAAGCCAGGTATCGCTCATCGACGGCCACAAGGCTCGGCCGACGGCTTCCATGGCACGACCAGAGTCGTCAGTTCACGAGCGGCACTCGAGGGAGAGGTTGGCGCGGTCGCCACAGAAAACGTGTTGCGCCGGCGAGAGACACACGACGAATATAGTCGCCGCTTGCTCGCGTTGCACGCGCGACTTCGCTCGGCAGCGTTTCAGTAACCACAGGTCGGGCTGTGGACTTCGTAAATCAGGTGCTTGGTCTTGGGCTGGGCCGGGTCGTGGCAGACGTTGCACGCGGGACCGTCGGGCAGTTGCGCGTGACGCTGGGTCGAGTTGCCATGAACCTGGTGGCAACTCAGACAGGTCGTCTCTTCCCGGCCGAGCAGCACCACGTCGCGAACGTTTTCCCACACGTGCCGGTCGCCCGGGTTGAGTTCCGCACGGTCGGCCTGCTGCCAGTCGACAGCGAAATCGCGAAACAGATTGTCGCCCGGTACGAACTGATTGGCATACGGCAGACCGGTCGAGCGCGATTTGCCTCCGCGCAGATGGCACTGGGCGCAAATCGAGGTGACGACCCGCGGCGGGTCCTTGGCCGCCTTCGACAACGTCATCAAGGCCGGGTCGTTGGCATGCTCCTCGGTGGCCGCGCCGTGGCAGACGAAACAGTCGTGCCCCACGGCGGAAAACGCCTGGTTTTCGGTCGCTACGGCGGTCGCATGGCAGCCAGCGCAACCCTGGTTGAAGGCCGCCGCGTCCCAGGTGGCCTGCTCGTTTTGCGTGAGCCGCCAGCGGCCGCCGCGCGTCGAATTGGCGCGGACGCTGAGCAGATCGCAATGGCCGTAGCGCTCGCCGCGGCGCAAGAAGCACATCTGCTGGCCGGCACCCAAGAGCAGCGTCACCTCGCCGATCACCGCCTTGCCGGCCGGGTCGGCGGCCAGCAGCTTGACGGCGGGGTGTTCGGGCTCCACGTCGCGAATCGTCCGACTGTGACGGTCCGTCTGCCACGAGCGGCCCACTTCGCGGCGGTGGCAGAACAGACATTCGCCGCCTTCCATGTACTCGGGCAGCTCTTCGCTGATGTGATCGGCGCCCCAAGCGGCAGGATCGAGCGCGTCGGGCGGCGCCGCGGCGCGCAGTGCCAGGGGCCGACCTGCGACGAGGCAAGCGATCGCCGCAGCGGCCAGCAGGCCCATCGCCGCCAGCGCCGTGCGGCGCACACACGTCACGACGCTGCCCGAGACAGCTTGCACGCCGTACACCTCAAACTCGGGTGTCGTCGCGGACCCAGCCGTACGCGGCGTTTTCGCGCTGCCCGCCGTCGTGCAGATAGGCCATTTGCAGCTTGGTCAGCTCGTCCTTAGGAATCGTCTTGCGCTGCGCATCGACGTCGACCTTGTAGAGCTTGGCCGCGTTGAGGCCGAAGATCTTGGCCTTGTCTTCCTTGGTCAGCTTCGCATAGCCGAACTTCTCGCACAGTTCGTCGCTGATCTGGAAACGCTTGAAGGCGTCGATGACCCATTGGGGCGAGCCCCACCACAGGCAGTCGGTCCCCCAGACGACGTGATCGGCGCCGTAGAGCTTTACGTTCTTGCCGATCAGGTGCTGACAGGCCAAGGGATTGTCGATCGCCAGCGAGCCGAACGACGAGCCGATTTCCGGGTAGACGTTGGTCATCTGCGGATTGCGCTCTTTGATCTTCATCAGCAGATCGTGCCAGGAGAAATCGCCCGTCTCGGGGTTGAAGTTCTTGTCGAACTCGCCGCCGGGTTCGCCGGGGGCATGCTGCAAGGCCGAGTGGTAGATGATGAACGTCAAGTCCGGGTGATCGAGCGCGGCCTTTTCGACGTCGGCCGGGCTGGCCAGGTGGCCGAGCGTCTTCGACTGCGACGAAAACCCCTTATGCACGCTGATCAGCTTGATGCCCAGCTCTTTCGATTTCTCGTAGGCCGGGTAGGTCATCTTCTCGTCGTCGAGCCGGAACCCGTTGCCCGAACGGCCCGGATCGGTGTGACAGTACCACTTCCACGAATCGATGCCGTACAGCTTGACTTCGCGCTCCATCTGCTCGAACAAAGCGGCGAAATCGGGCTCGTTCTTGTCCTTGTTCCAATAATGGTTCGGCGCACAGTTGCCCTGGCAGAGGGCCCGTTGACTGCCGGCCATGTCGTTGATGTCCTTCTTGCGCATCGACATCAACCAGCTCGGCAGCACGCCACCGCCGCGCTTCGGGCCTTCGAGCACGTTGCCCTTGCTGTCGAGGTGTTTCTCGCGGCCAGGCACGCCGGAGATCACCAGCATCGCCGTCTCGCTGTCGAAAAACATCTCCTTGACGAAGTTCGGGAACGCGTAGGCCTCGGGTGTCTCCTGCAGCTTGAAGCCCATGTTCTTCACGAATTCCTGGTTCTTGAACAGTTGCATGTTCCGGAACCCGATCGCGAAGCCGTTGGTGAAGTGGGCCTGCACGTCGATGATGAAATATTCGCTTTTCGGCCACTTGTCCTCGTAGGCGCCGGCCTCGAGCGTTTCGGCCTCGTCGACTTCCCAGTAGTTGCCCCAGACCTTGTTGTTCGCCAGGAAGCAAGTGGCCAGACCCATCGAGCTGGCCATATAGTCGCGGCGGGTCATGCCCAGCCGTTTGGCGTTGTCCTCCGACATCCGCTGCACGAGGTGCTCGACCTGTTTTTGCCGGGTCGACTGGGGCCGTGGAATGAACTCCTCGTTCGAGACGACCTGGGTTGGCATCGGCGAATCGATGCCCTTCTTCCGGTCACGCGTCCACTTGGGAATCCACATCGAAGTTCACTCCTGGAGGGTTAGCCACACTCAAATCCAACTTCCCGCGGTGATTCTACTGCTGCCCCCGAGGCCGTGCAAAAACACCCATGGGTCGTGGTTGATTGCACTGCCGAGGTGAAAAAAACCGCGCCCCAGCCGCGCTGCGCGAGCGCACCATCGCGGCGCAGCAAGTTGTCGCGTGCCGTGTGCGGGGGGACAGGCCGAAGGCCGATCGCGGTGGTTCCCAGCCGTCGACGGCGCACCGGCAAGCACAGCCAGCGAGCGCCTCTTGCAGCGAGACTGGTTTGCGACTTGTGGCGACTCCTGGTTCCCGTGTCCCTGGATCAAAGGTCGAACACAGCCAAGACCGGGTTCCGGTCTCGGGCCCGCCAGGCTCCAGCTCGAAGGGCTACGCCGAAGGAGGGGGTGCCGCGGCTCGGCGGCGTCAAAAAGCCGCGGTTGTTGCATCGAAACCGTCTTGACGCTGCAGAAGAAGAGCTTATTCTAGAGACCAAGAGATTGAGACTCAGTCTCAGCTTCTTGGGTTGTTCCCGCCTGGATCGGCACCGCTATGAGCCCTGCCTACCAACTCGTCGATCAACTGGTATGTCGCTGTCTGCAGCTGAGCGAGGCCGATCTCGCCGAGGCGGTCGAACGCAATGGCTGCGACTCGGTCGACGACGTGATCCGCTGCACCGGCGCAGGCGACGGCTGCCGCGGCTGTCATCGACGGATGCAGGCTTTCTTGCGCAGCGAGACGCGCTAGCTGCTCGTTGGCAGATTGAGCGAGCGGTAGCGCTGCCGAAATCGCACTCGCCCCGCCGCGGCCGATGCCGGGCCTAGTGTCCGCCTTCTTCGCCCAGTTGCTGCGCGAGATAGTTCTCGATGCCCGTCTGCGAAATGACGTGCAACTGGGTTTCCAGCCAATCGACGTGCTCCTCGCTCTCGACGAGGATCTTCTCCATCAACTCGCGGCTGCCGGCATCGTTGAGGCTGATCGCCAGAGTGATCGCGGCGTTGTAGGTGGTCACGCCCTTGGTTTCCAGCGCCAGGTCCTTCTCGAACTGGTCCTTCACGTCGGCGCCGACGCGGATCACGTCGTAGCGGGCAATCTCGGGCACGCCTTCGAGAAACAAGATGCGATCGATCAATTGTTCGGCATGCTTCATCTCGCCCATCGACTCGTGGTAGTGCTTGGCGGCGAGGCGATTGAAGCCCCAATTCTTGCACATCTTGGACTGGCAGAAATACTGGTTGATGGCCGTCAGCTCGATCGTGAGTGCGGCGTTCAGCGCGTCGATCATCTTCTGGTCGCCCTGCATGGCGGTGGTCCTTTCAAGCGTGTGGATCGTCTACGCGCCGAATCTAGCATAGCGCCCGGCGCCGACAAGAGCGGTCCCGCGGGTGTTTTTCGCGGCGCGTCCGCATGCGCGCCGTACTGAGACGGCCTCTCACCGCCGAGGGTCGGACACGCGGCGACTGTGTCTCAATTGCCCGACGCGCCGGCCAGCTCGCGCTGAACTTCGAGAAACACGTCGCCGTGATCGAGGTTCACCATGTCGGCGCCGCCTTCGATGATGCGGCGAAAACCGGCGCGGTCCTTCTCGGTGAACAACACCATCAACTTCGCCCCGCGCCGATGACAAGCATCGAGCATCTCGGGCGTCAACCGGGCGAGGCCCGTCTCGATGATGCCCGCCTGCAGTTCGGTCACGGCGCGTTCGACCTCCTCGGGCGTGGCCGCGTTGACCTTGAGTGCGAGTTGCTGGTCGAGTTCGCGAAACCGCCGCGCGGCCTTGTTGGCGCCAAACCAGAAGAAGCAGTCGCGTTCCAGCCCCACCGTATACACGAGGTCGATCAGTGCCTGGAGGTCGCAATCCTTGACGTCGAAGTAGACTTTGGCCCGACCCTTGATCCAGCGCAGGTATGGTTCGAGCCTGGGCACGCGCTCGTTGGCGAATTTCGGGTCGAACCAGCTCCCGGCGTCGAGCCGGTCGATTTCGGCGCTCGAGAGCGAGCGCAGCAGGCCGTGCCCGTCGGTGGTCCGGTCGACCGACGGGTCGTGCAGGATGTACATCACGCCGTCCTGGCTGGTGCGGACGTCGATTTCGACATAGTCGACGCCCCAATCGATGCACAGTTGCGCCGCCGCGTAGGTATTTTCCGGCGCGTGCTCGTTGGCGCCGCGGTGACAAACCACCTCGACGGCCGATGCGCTCGCGCACAGGGCCAGGGCCAGCGCGGCGCCGATCAAGAGTGGGTGTTTCATCTTGCGCAGTTTCCCCGCAAAAGAATTTGGCGCGAATGAATATCGAAGCGGCCACTATCGCCCGGCGGCGATTGACTGGCAAGCCGGCGACCTGGCGCCCAGCACGCCTGCTCGATCACGCGATCGGATCAATCGCCGCCATGGCCCGCGCTCGCCTCACGGCCTAGAATCGCCAGTACGTCACTTGGTGCCGAATCATTCCGCCGCAGGTTCACTCGATGGATACGCCGCAGCCGATTACCGATCAGCTCGCGCCCGGCATTCCCTGGGAAACCCGGTTGCAGCACATCGTCGAGACGATGCGCGAAATGAGCCTGCAGACCGATCCCCAGCGGATGGTGCGGGCCTACGGCGAGCGGATGAGCACCCTGATGCCGCTACGGGGGATCGTGGCGATCAGCCGCCGCGGGTTGGACAGCCCCTGGTACCGCGTCACGCGGTTCTCCGGCTGGGAAGAGAACATCAATCCCTGGAAGCAGCAGGACCGGTTGCCGCTGTTGTCGACTGGCTTGCTCGGCGAGCTGCTGTATGCCGAGCAGCCCCAGGTGATCGAAGCGCTCCAAATCGACGAGCACGACGCGTCGTACCCTTACCTGGGCGAGGCCGGGTCGATCATGGCGATCCCGCAGTTCGATCAGGGGCGCGCCCTGAACATGGTTGTGTTCTATCATCCCGACCGGGGCGTCTTTCGTCCTGAAATGTTGCCGGACACGGTCTGGGTCAGCAATTTGTTCGGCCGCGCGACGCACAACCTGGTGCTGACCGAAGAGGTGAAGCAGGCCTACCGGGCCGTCGACCACGAGCTAAAAATGGTGGCCGACATCCAGCGTTCGCTGTTGCCGGCCGAGCTGCCCCGGGTACCCCGGCTCGACCTGGCTGCGCATTATCAAACCTCGCGCCGCGCCGGCGGCGACTACTACGACTTCTTCCCGCTCGACAAGGATCGGTGGGGCATCCTGATCGCCGACGTCAGCGGGCACGGCACCCCGGCCGCGGTGATCATGGCCATTACGCATGCGCTGGCCCATGGCCTGCCCGGCCCACAATTGCCGCCGAGCGAATTGCTCAACCGCATCAATCGCCATCTGGCCCAGCGCTACACGGCCGACAGCGGCACCTTCGTCACGGCGTTTTACGGCGTCTTCGATCCGGCGACGCGCGTGCTCGAGTTTGCCAGCGCCGGCCACCCCGCGCCGCGGCTGAAGCGCTGCGTCGACGGATCGATCTACTCGGTCGACGGTCAGGCCGGGCTGCCCTTGGGCATCGAGGTTGACGTGCAATACTCCACGTCGCGGCATCAACTCGTGCCCGGCGATCAACTGGTCTTCTACACCGACGGCATCACCGAGGCCCGTAATCCGGCCGGCGAGTTTTTCGGCCTCGCCGGCCTCGACCGGGTGCTGGGCCGCTGCCGCGACCAGGCCGGCACGATCATCGACGCCGTGCTCGCCGAGCTGGACCAGTTCACCGCGCGCCAGCCGGCCGACGACGACCGGACGCTGCTCGTCGCGCGGGTCGTTTGATCGAGCGTGCGACGCCGCACCCCGGCCGCTGCCCGGAAATACCGCGGTGGCGCCGGTCGAATCGCCGATTTTCCGGAGAAAACGCGGCCAAATTGACTCCTGCCCGGGCGAGTCGTATGCTTGCGTTGAACTTGGTTTTAGCCCAGACGAGCCCCCTACGATGACCGGCCCCGCGGTTTGCCGCATATCGAGCGAGCGAATTACCGGCGTGCTGCCGATTACCGGCGCGGCGATTGTCGCCGCGTAAAGGCTTTGGGGAGTTCTGGCGCAACCGATCGATAGCCACCCGCACCCCGAGGCCACGAGTTGAGCCTCGGGGTTTTTTTGTTGGCGAAGGACGCAAACCGATGCGACGCGTGCAAATCTACGACACGACCCTCCGCGACGGCAGCCAGGGCGAGGGGATCAACTTCTCGCTGCACGACAAACTGCTGTTCACTCAGCGGCTCGACGATTTGGGCTTCGACTATGTCGAAGGCGGCTACCCGCTGTCGAACGAAAAAGACGAGCAGTATTTCCGCCGCGTCCAAGAGCTGGACTTGAAGCACGTCAAGATCTGCGCCTTCGGCATGACGCGGCGCAAGGGCGTCTCCGCGGCCAACGACCCGGGCATGATCGCCCTGCTCGATTCGGGCGCCAAGGTGATCACGCTCGTCGGCAAGACCTGGGACTTTCACGTGACCGAGGTCTTGCGCGTCTCGCTCGAGGAAAATCTCGAGATGATCGCCGACAGCGTCCGGCTGATGCGGGCCGAGGGGCGCGAAGTGATCTACGACGCCGAGCACTTCTTCGACGGCTGGCGGGCCAACCCCGACTATGCCCGGCAAACCCTGCAGGCTGCGGCCGAGGCCGGCGCCCAACTGCTCGTGCTTTGCGACACCAACGGCGGCAGCATGCCCGAGCAGATCGTCGAACGGCTCTCGGCGGCGCGGGCCGCCACGCCGGTGCCCGTCGGCATTCATTGCCACAACGATTGCGAGCTGGCCGTGGCCAATTCGTTGGCCGCGGTCGATGCCGGCGCCGTGCAGGTGCAGGGCACGATCAACGGCTTCGGCGAGCGGTGCGGCAACGCCGATCTGATCACGGTCGTGGCCAACCTGGCGCTCAAGAAGCAGGGCTACGAGGTGCTCTCCGGCGGCGGTGTCGAGCACCTGACCGGGTTGTCGCGGTTTGTGTACGAGCTGGTGAACATGAACTATCGCGGCAACCAGCCGTTCGTGGGCGCCAGCGCCTTTGCCCACAAGGGTGGCATGCACGTGCATGCCGTCAATCGCGTGGCCAGCACCTACGAGCACATCCCGCCCGAACGCGTGGGCAACGAGCGGCGCGTGCTGGTGAGCGAGCTGTCGGGCCGGTCGAACATCATCGCCCTGACCACGAAATACAACATCCAGAGCGACCCGAAGCTGATGGAGGAGATCCTCCGCCAGGTCGTGGCCCTGGAAAACGCCGGTTACCAGTTCGAGGCGGCCGACGGATCGTTCGACTTGCTGGTGCGGCGCTGCGTGGGCACCTACCAGCGCTGGTTCGAGCGACTCAACTACCATGTCTCGGTCGAGACCGACAGCACGGGCCAGGTGACGACCGAGGCCACGGTCAAACTACGCGTCGGCGAAGAAGTGCGCCACGAGGTGGCCGAAGGCGACGGGCCGGTGAACGCGCTGGACAATGCCCTGCGCAAGGCCCTCGCGGCCACGTTCCCGCAATTGGCCGATATGCACCTGGTCGACTACCGGGTACGGGTGATCAACAGCGAGGCGGCCACAGCCGCGGGCGTCCGGGTGCAGATCGAAAGCCGCGACGCCCACGACGTCTGGGGCACCGTCGGCGTGAGCGAAAACATCATCGAAGCGAGCTGGATGGCGCTGGTCGACAGCATCGAGTACAAGCTGTTCAAAGACGAGTCGAAGCCGGCTTCCAGCAAGACCGCGGATGTTCCTGCTGCAGACCTGGTCTCGCGATGAACGTCGATCCAGAACATCGTTCGCCGTTTCAACGAACGCTCAAGCGCCATGTGGCCGCGGGACCGATTGGGTCAACCGACCGCTCGGTGAGACATTACGTTACATCTGCGCCAAACAGCGCCTCGGCCTTCGCCGCGGCTTGTTCCCGGATCGCTGGGCTGATGTAGGCGTTCAGCGCCAGGATAGTCGCCAGCAGGGCGGCCACGTCGTCGGTGTAGCCCACGCCTGCCAGGACGTCGGGCAGCAGGTCCAAAGGCAGGATCAAGTAGGCGAGCGCCGCCCCGGCCTGCAGCTTCGCCGAAAGCGGAGTTTCCGGGCTCCGGGCGGTATAGTAAAGTTCCAACGCGGGCCGCACGGCCGATGTTCCGGCCCTCCGAAAGGCCCGGTTGAGCGCCGGCCAAAAGTCGCGTTCGACGAACTCAGCCACGGGTTGTGGTCTCTCTAAGCGATAGGTCTGCGTCCCCCCCACTCGATCTATTGTTCGCAGCCCACCCTTACAGTCCAGCCGCATCGCCAGCAGCCAGTAGCAAAAAGACGCCCATGTCCTCCCCCACCCAAGAGCTACCGAAGCAGTACGACCCAGGGCCCGTCCAGCGACGCTGGATTCGGGTCTGGGAGGACCGCGGCTACGGCCACGCCGAGCCCGATCTGGCCGGCGATCCGCAGCGCAGCCGGGCATTTTGCGTGGTGATCCCCCCGCCGAACGTGACCGGGGCCCTGCACCTGGGTCATGCGCTGAACAACACGCTGCAAGACATCCTGGTCCGCCGGCGGCGGATGCAGGGCTACCACGCCCTGTGGATGCCAGGCACCGACCATGCCGGCATCGCCACGCAGGCGGTCGTCGAACGGCGGCTGCTGACCGAGGAGAACAAGACCCGGCACGACCTGGGGCGCGAGGCCCTCGTCGCGCGGATCTGGAAATGGAAACACGACTACGAGGCCCGGATTCTCGAGCAGCTCAAGCAGATGGGCTGTAGCTGCGACTGGGAACGCACGCGGTTCACGCTCGACGAGACGTGTGCCCGGGCCGTGCGGCACACGTTTTTTCGCATGTTCAGTCGGCGCTTGATCTACCGCGGCCAGCGGATGGTCAACTGGGACACCTTCCTGCAGACGGCCGTCAGCGACGACGAGGTGTTTCACGAGACGGTCAAGGGACACTTCTGGCAGTTGCGCTATCCGGTGGTCGACCCGCAGCCGGGCGAGCCGACGCACGTGACCATCGCCACGACGCGCCCCGAGACGATGCTGGGCGACACGGCCGTGGCGGTGCATCCCGACCCGGCGGGGGCCCTCGACCAGGCCGAGGCCGAGCTGCGCGAGAAGCATGCCGCCGCGCCGGCCAAGCAGCAGCCCGAAATCGAGCGCGAAATCGAGGCCCTGCGCCAGCGCCGCACGGAGATGCTGCCGCTGCTGGTGCGGCTGCGCGACATGGCGCGCGCCGGTCGCAAGGTGCGGTTGCCGCTGATGAACCGCGAGATTCCGCTCGTGGCCGACGTCTGGGCCAAGCCCGAGCTGGGCACCGGTGCGGTCAAGATCACCCCGGCGCACGATCCGAACGACTACGAAGTCGGTCTGCGCCAGAAGCTGCCGATGCTCAACATCCTCACGCTCGACGGGCGGATGAACGATCGCTGCGGGGCGTACTCCGGCCTGACGATCAAGCAGGCCCGGGAAAAGGTGGTCGCCGATCTCCAGGCCCAGGGGCTGTTGGGCGACGTCGAGGATCGCGAGATCGACCTGGCGCATTCCGACCGTTCGAAGACGCCGATCGAGCCGCTGCTGACCGACCAGTGGTTCGTGAAGATGGAACAGTTGGCGCAAAGCGCAATGGACGCCGTGAGCGACGGGCGCGTGCAGATCACGCCGGCGCGGTACGCCAAGGGGTACCTCGACTGGCTGAGCGAAAAGCGCGACTGGCCCGTCAGCCGGCAGTTGTGGTGGGGCCACCGGATCCCGATCTGGTATGCCCCCGCGGCGACCGAGGCCGATCTCCAACGGGCCTTCGCTGGGCGCGACGACGTGAGCTGGTACTACGACGCCGACTATGGCCACTGGCTGATCTGCTCGCGCGACGACGACCTGGCCGAAGACGCGATTCCCGGCCAGCAGATCAAGCAAGACCCCGACGTGCTCGACACTTGGTTCAGCTCGGCCCTGTGGCCGCACTCGACGTTGGGCTGGCCCGAGTCGACGCCCGAGCTGGCCTATTTCTACCCGACGAGCGTGCTGGTCACGAGCCGCGACATCATCACGCTGTGGGTCGCGCGGATGGTACTCACCGGCCTGTTGAACGTGGGCGACGTGCCGTTCCGGCGGGTCTACATCCACCCGAAGATTCTCGACGGGTATGGCGAGACGATGTCGAAATCGAAGGGCAACGGCGTCGACCCGCTCGACGTCATCGAAAAGTTCGGCGCCGACGCGCTGCGCTTCGGGCTGGCCTATCTGGCCACCGAGACGCAGGACGTGCGGATGCCGGTCGAGTTCGAGTGCCCCCATTGCCAGGCCGGGATCGAGCAGACGAAGAAAACCCGGGTGCTCGCGCGGGTCGAATGTCCCAAGTGCGGCCGGCCGTTTTCGACGCAATGGGCCACGAAGCCCGAAGACGTCGACCTGCCGCGCGCGGCGGTGATCAGCGAGCGGTTCGAGCTGGCCAGGAATTTCTGCAACAAGCTCTGGAACGCCTCGCGGTTCGCGCTGTTGAATCTCGAAGGTTACGCGGCGGCCGAGGTGCGCGACGCCGAATTGGCCGTCGAGGACCGCTGGATTCTCAGCCGGCTGGCGACGGTCACGCAGCGCGTCGACGAGGCGATCGAGCAGTTCCGTTTTGCCGACGCGGCCCGCGAGCTGTACGACTTCGCCTGGGACGAGTTCTGCAGCTATTACGTCGAGATGATCAAGGCCCGGCTGCAGGCCCCGGCGAGTCGTGCGGTGGCGCAGCGCGTGCTGGCCCACACGCTCGATACGCTGCTCCGGCTGCTGCACCCGTTGGTGCCGTTCATCACCGAGGAAATCTGGTCGCTGCTGGGCGAGGCGGCGCCGCGGCGCGGCTTGTCGGCCAGCGCCGAACCGGCGGCCGCGTCAATCATGGTCGCCCCTTGGCCCGCGGCCGACCTGCGCCGGCGGGACGAGGCAATCGAGGTCCAGTTTGCACGCTTCACCCAGGCGCTCACCGGCCTGCGCGACGTACGGGCCCGGCAGAACATCGCGCCGAAGAAGCCGATCGAGTTCGTCGCCCGGACCGACGCGGCGACGACGGCGCTGCTCGAACCGATGGCGGCCTACTTCGCGGCGTTGGCCGGGGCCACGGCCCGCGCCTGGGGCCCCGACGCGACGATTCCCTCGCCCAGCGCGCATTTCGCGATCGCCGGGGGCGAGATCCACGTCGACCTGGCCGAGTTCATCGACATCCCGGCCGAGATTGCCCGCAACGAAAAAGAGCTGGAAAAGCTCCAGGGGCTGCTGGCCAACAAGGAAAAGAAACTGTCCAACGAAGCGTTCGTGAGCCGCGCGCCGGCCGAGGTCGTGGCCCAGGAACGGGCTTCGCTCGAAGAGACCCGGCAGCGCATCGCGGCGATGCAGGCCACGCTGGCCGATCTCCGCCGGCGGGCGTGACGTACCGCGGTCTTGCACGCGACATGCCGACGATGCACGACTTGCCTTCAGCCAGAGTTGCGAATCTCTCGCCAATCTAGTCGGCGAGTTACGCCCCATGCTTGGGTAGAGCGAGAATCACTGGCCTCTGAGCCCATCGGCGTGGGGTGTTGATGGCTGGCAGTCTGGGAGCTATAGCCAGCCTTTTTGGGGCACGAATTCAATCGCACTAAAGCTCATGGAACAGAGCTTGCACGTCAAGGTATCCCCAAAATCGGGGCGCCGCGTGCATTTGAGGCATTGGAGGCAGAGGTAATGATGGGAAACGGCTGGTCCCTAATAGTGTCCATGCCAGCAGGGCCAATGACGGTCGGCCACTTGAAGCGTGCTAATTACAGCAGTCTAATACTGCGCACATCCCACCTATTTACATTCCCCGCCACGCTCGCTTCGATCCCACCTGTTTACCATGGAGTTGCCGATGCGACATCTCTTCATGGCCCATGCCAGCGAGGACTTTGGGTTGGTTCGGACGATCGCGGACGAACTTGAGCGGAAGGGGATTCGATGCTGGTACTATGAACGCGACGCCATCGAGGGCCGCTCGTACCTCCCGCAGATTCGCGATGCGATTCGTGATAGTGTTGCCATGGTTGTCATTGTTTCAAAGGATTCTTTGCTGTCTCATGACGTCACCAAGGAAATCGAAATCGGCTACCGGTCAAGGAAGCAGCAAATCCCTGTTGCGGTTCAGGTGGAGTACGACCAAGTTGCCTCAAGTGCGCCTATGTGGGATACGGCTTTTGGAACGACTGTCTATATTCGTAACGAACAAGATTCTACAACCTTGGTCGACAAGTTGGTTGCTGCACTTTCCGGCCAAGCACGTGCGGATGCAAGGCTGTCGCCGCCTGTCTCCCGGGCCTTGACGCCGAAACCGCGTCGTCGGCCACTCTCGCTAGGCTCAACCCCCCCGTGGGCTTCGGATGGCACGCAGGTGGACGTGTCGCTCTTTGATGACATGGTCTTTCGCACGCCCTCTGTCGACCAATACCTAGTGTCGGATCAACTGCTATTCGTCAGTGGCGCTAAAGGAATTGGGAAGACGCTTCTCTTGCGATACAAGCGACATCGCTTGACTGAATTGCATCTTCGTCCAGGAGTTCAGGGGGCCCACGCGGATGTGTTGTTCATTCCTTCCGATCGTCCTTACGTGGACATGATGAATGATCTTCCATCGACGACAAAAAACTACATTGAATTTTTCTCGTCGGTGCGGGATAGCAAGCGTCTTTGGGCCTTTTCTATTCGGTTTTCAATTATTTCGCACAAACGGTCGGCTGCAGCCGAATTGCTGCGACACTTGCCATCTGATTTTCCTTCAGCACTAAGAATCTGGTTGGAGTCGAAATCGGTTGAGCCATCCGTGGTGTTCAAGCAGCTCGTTATTATGCCAGTCACTCGGGTAAATAAGATATTAGATGTTCTTGAGGGGCCTCTGGATTTTGTGCTTCGCAATATCAATTGCGGGGTATTTGTGTTTATCGACAAGGTTGATCAGGGGGTTTCGGCATTGCCGCGCGAAGCTTGGTCAGCAGTACAGGGTGGGCTTCTGGAGGCTGCTTGGGACTGTAGTAGCACCAATGCTCATGTGAAGGTGTTTGGTACGATTCGGGCAGAGGCGTTTGCGAATTATAGTTCGCCGATCAAGGCGAATATTGCGGGTGCGGTGCTTTCCTTGCGGTATTCGTCGGAGGATCTTCGGAGTCTGATTGATGCGTTGGCAGGGGTCTATGAGGGAGTTGGGTTTGAGTCCTTTGTCGATCGAAAGACTGTTCAGAACACTCGTGCGGGGATTGTCGAGAATAGCTTTAGCTACTTGCTCCGTCATACGGTGGGGCGGCCGCGCGATCTCGTGCGGTTGTGCTCTGCTCTTTCGGAGGAGGGTGCGCACGTTACGGAAGGGAGGTATCGTGCGGTTGTGAACGATACGGCAGCGTCACAAGTTGTTGAGACGTTGTTCACGGAGATGTCGCCGTTTCTGGACTGTCTGCGAGAGGGCCGCGATCGAGCTCGGTTCTTTCGGATGCTGCCCTATAACGTATTGACGCGGCAAGAAATGGTGCAGATTGTCGCTGAATTTGGCGGCACACCAGTCAGTGGCTTGGGTGAAGTGGAGTTGGTTGGCGATAATCCGTTCATGGAGTTGTGGTATTGTGGTCTGATTGGAACGGTCGATGAAGATGCGGTGCAGGGTGTGCAGGTGCAAAGATTTAAGCAACCGGACGAATCTTTTCATTTTGGAGTTCGGTCGTTGCCGGTGTCGCCATACTATTTGCTGCATCCTTCCCTGCAGTCAAATGTGAAATATATGCGTGCGGCCGATGGTTATAGGGTGTTCAAGTATGTTGTGGTTGGAAATGGGTATCCGTGGTGTCGTTACAGTCCGTTGCTGGTGAATCTGCAGCGCGAGCTGTTTGGGGTCAGGTTGGTTGAGCCGGAATTGTGTGACGCGATCGAGGCGGCGTTGCCCTGCATTCACGCAGCTTGGACTGAGGATCGCGACATTGTGGAGCACATGTCCGACGCTGAGTGGAAACAGTTTGGTCAGTTAGTTGCCAGTGATGCTGTATCAAAACATGACTCGCTCGTCATGGCGCTAAAAGACGTCTGGGCGAATTGGGGCGAGGATGGGAAGGTGAAGGTGACTACGTATGGACTGCATCGTCTCCGAACTCAACGGTGAACTCCGGGCCAGTGCGGGAGGGAGTGCAATTTGTGCTCCGGACGCTGGGCGAAGTCCGCTTCGGCGTGACCAGATCCGGCAGTAAGTTGCTGCCAGTCGGCAGTTCTAGCGGCTAGGTGGCCGACGCCTATAATCGAGGGTGGCGTCCGCCGCTTGCCTGCCCTTGCTGCCCGAGGACTGGGTCTATGCCCGTGCAAATGGAACTTTCGCGGATCATCATCAGCGAGATCAACAACGAGCAGATGATCTTCCTGAAAGAGGTCGACGGGGACCGCACGTTCCCGATCTTGATCGGCATTTTCGAGGCCACGAGCATCGACCGCCGCGTCAAAGGGCAAAGCTCGCCGCGGCCGCTGACGCACGACCTGCTCGTCAACGTGGCCGACCAGCTCGGGGCCGAGTTTCAGGACGTGATCATCAGCGAGTTGAAGCAGCAGACTTATTTTGCCCGGCTACGGCTGCGGCACGACGGCGAGTTGATTGAAGTCGACGCACGGCCGAGCGATGCGATCGCCGTGGCCGTGAGTTGCAAGCCACACCTGCCGATCTACGTCAACGAAGAAGTGCTCAACGACGTGTTGGGCAACTCGTAGCTGCCGGGTGACTCGCGTAGCGCCAGGGTGGGTCGGCGCAGGCCCGGCAGCCATCGGCCCGTTCTAGACCGAGATCGCGCGTCGCGACGTCGGCGTCGGTGACCCTGGGCCGCGGCGAACCGCTAGTGCTGCACGTCGGCAAACTCGCGCTGCAGACAGGCGAGCGCCGCGGCGCCGTTGTTCCCCTCGACGACCACGTTGACCTGCACCTCGCTGGTGCCGATCAGGTCGATGTTGATCCCCGCGTTGGCCAACGCGGTGAACATCCGGATGGCGACGCCCACGTGGCTCCGCATCCCAATGCCCGAGACGGCCAGCTTGGCCACGCTCGGGCAGGAAGTGATTTGGCCGCAGCCAAGCTGCTTGGCGACCTGGCGGGCCAGTTCGATACTTTTCGTAACGTCCTCGCGTGGGACCGTGAAGCTGATGCTGGCCAGCTCCTGGCCCGAGAAGCTTTGCACGATCAGGTCGACGAGAATTCCGCCGGCGGCCACGGCTTCGAACAACGCTGCAGCGATGCCCGGCCGATCGGGCACGCCGTGCACGGTGACGAGTCCTTGTGCGTCGTCCAGCGCGATGCCGTCGATGGTCAGGTCTTCCATGCCTTGCAGCCGGGTCAGGCGCGTGACGACGTCGGCCGCCGTGGCCTTGGCCCGGACAGCCGCGGCGGTTCGGGCACCGTCGGCGGGCGGCTCCTGCTCGAGATGAAACGCACGGTGCACGGCCCGTAGCGCTTCGAACGCCTGGTCGCGAGCCACGAGCGCGGAGATTTTGATCTCGCTCGTGGTGACCATCAGGATGTTCACGCCGGCATCCGCCAGGGCGCGAAACATTCGTTGGGCGACGCCGGTCTGCCGGGCCATGCCGAGGCCCACGGCCGAGACCTTGGCGACGTTCGAGTCGTGGCTGACGCCATGCGCGCCGATTTCGGCGGCAGCTTGCGCGACCGCTTCGAGCGTCGGCCGGAGTTCCTTTTCGACGACGGTGAACGAGATGTCGGCGCGGCCTTCGCCACCGACGTTCTGCACGATCATATCGACCGCGATGTTCTTGGCCGCGATCTTCGAGAAGATCGCCAGGCTCACGCCGGGGCGGTCGGGCACGCCGGTGATCGTGATCCGGTCTTCGTCACGCACCAGGGCCGCACCGCTCACCGGCCGGTCCACCGATTCGGGCTCGGCGACGATCATCGTACCCGGCCGGTCGCTGAAGCTGCTGCGCACGTGGATCGGGGTGCTGAACTTCTTGCCGAACTCGATCGACCGGCTGTGCATGACGCCCGCGCCCAGGCTCGCCAACTCGAGCATCTCGTCGTAGCTCACCTGGTGCATCATTCGGGCTTCGGGCAGGATCCGCGGGTCGGTCGAATAGACGCCGTCGACGTCGGTGTAAATCTCGCAGGCGTCGGCCTCGAGCACCGCGGCCAAGGCGACGGCCGTCGTGTCGCTGCCGCCGCGGCCGAGCGTCGTGATATCGAAGTCTTCGTCGATGCCTTGAAAGCCGGCCGCGATGACGATGTTCCCCTCGTCCAGCAGTTTGCGCATGCGGTCGGTCGAGATCGACTTGATCCGGGCCTTGGTGTGCGTGCTGTCGGTGCGAATGCCGATCTGGGCGCCGGTCAAACTTACGGCCTTGTGGCCCAGGCTGTTGATGGCCATGGCCATCAGCGCCACGCTCACCTGCTCGCCGGTGGAGAGGAGCATGTCGAGCTCGCGCGCCGGCGGAGTTTCGGTGATCTGTCCTGCCAGGTCGAGCAGGTGATCCGTCTGGTCGCCCATGGCGCTGACGACCATCACGACCTGGTTGCCCTGCTGCGCCGCGCGGACGGCCTTGCGCGCCGCGGCCAAAATCTTGCCGGCGTCGGCCACGCTCGAACCGCCAAACTTCTGCACGATCAATCCCATCTCGCCTCACCTGTTTCCGTCGAGAAAATAACGCATCAATTGCCAGCCCTCGGCAAAGCTCCGCTCGGACCGGCCCGCCGACGGCTCGTCGTAGGTCGCAAGCGGATCGGCCGTGACGCCCGTTCCGCAAATCGCCCAGGGCACGTAGCCGTGACTGTGCGTCTTCGTGCGCAGGGGGGTGGGGTGGTCGGGGCTGACGAGAATGCGGTACTCCCCTTGGGCCGCCAGCGCTGCGTGCAAGGGGCCCACGATGTGGCGGTCGATTTCTTCCAGGGCTTTGACCTTGGCGGCCGCGTTGCCTTCGTGCGACGCCTCGTCCGTGGCCTCGACGTGGACGCAGATCAAATCGCACTTGGGCAATGCCTCGATGGCGTAGCGCCCCTTGGCGGCGTAGTCGGTGTCGAGGTAGCCCGTTGCGCCCGGCACTTCGATACGTTCCCAGCCCAAAAGCACTGCCAGCCCGCGCAGCAGGTCGACCGCCGTAATCATCGCGCCGCGGCGGCCGTAAAGATCGGCAAACGGCGCCAGCGCGGGCGCCCCGCCCTGCCCCCAGAGCCAGATGTTGGTCGCGGGCGGCTTGCCGGCGGCGATGCGGGCCCGGTTGACCGGGTGGTCGCGAAACAACTCGACGCTGTCGCTCATCAGCTTGTTCAGCAGGTCGCTGCCGGGCCCGCGTGGGTAGTCGTTGAGCACCGTCTTGTCGGTCAGGTCGTGCGGCGGCGTGGTACGCGTGTCGAGATGGAACGGAGCCGGCTCGCCGGCGCCGCGGTAGATCAGCAGATTGCGATAGCTAACGCCGGGTCGGAACTCGAACCGCGGGCCACCCAGTCGCTCTTGCGCCGTGGTTAACAGCTCGGTGGCCTCGGCCGTCGAGATGTGGCCAGCCGTGAAGCTCTTCATCACCTGGTTTTCGACGGTCACCAGGTTGCAGCGGATGGCCCAGTCGTCGCGGCCGAGGTCGATCCCCTGCGCGGCGGCTTCGAGCGGCGCGCGGCCCGTGTAATGCTTCATTGGGTCGTAGCCGAACAGGCTCAGCGTGGCCACGTCCGAGCCGGCCGGCAATGAGGCGGGCACGTTGTTCGATCGGCCGACGATGCCCGCGCGGGCCACGGCGTCCATGTTCGGCACCTGGGCCGCTTCGAGCGGGGTCTTGCCGCCGAGCGACGCTTGCGGTTCATCGGCACAGCCGTCGGGAATGACGATCGCGTACTTCATGGTCCTACCTCAAGAGCCGCGCACGCGCATCCGCACGCTGCGCGAGCGGACGCAAGGCAACTGATCGATCTCGGCCACGGCGTGCAGCGAGGCCCCTTCGGTCGTTTGATGCGTCATGATCACCAACGGCACCACGTCCTGACGCTGGGCCTCGTGCTGGATGACCGAGGCGATCGAAATGCCGTGCCGGCCGAGCACGCCGGTGATGTCGGCCATCACGCCGGGGCGATCGTCGACGTCGAACCGCAGGTAGAACCTGCCTGTCACCTTGGCGTGTTCGCGGGGGGCGACCCGGGCATCGCGGCGCGACCAGAGCTCGAGCGTGCGAAAAGTAATTGCCGTGCGGCCCACGACGGTGTCGATCAGATCGGCGACGACGGCCGAAGCAGTCGGCATCTGACCGGCGCCCCGGCCGTGGAAAAACACCGGCCCCACGGCGTCGCCGACCACGCGGATGGCGTTGTAGGCCTCGCGCACTTCGGCCAACGGGGTCCCCAGCTTGACCAGCGTCGGCGAGACGTGCAGCTCGAGGCTGTCGCCCACCAGTTGCGCCACGGCCAGCAGCTTGATGCGATAGCCCAATTCGCGGGCGTAGTGCATGTCGGACAGCTCGAGCGTGTCGATGCCGCGGCGCGAGATTTCGCGCCAATGGCTCCGCGCGCCGAATGCCAGGTGCGCAAGAATCGCCAGCTTTTGCGCGGCGTCGCTGCCGTCGACGTCCATCGTCGGGTCGGCCTCGGCATAGCCCAGCCGCTGCGCTTCGGCCACGGCGTCGCTGTAGCTCCACCCGCGCTCTTCCATCTGCGTCAGGATGTAGTTGCTCGTGCCGTTGAGGATCGCGTTCAGCGATTCGATTTGATTGGCGCTCAGGCAGGTGCTGATACTGGCGACGATCGGGATGCCGCCGGCCACGGACGCCTCGAACGCGATCGAGCGGCCCAACTCGCGGGCCCGATCGAACAACTCGGGCCCGTGCTCGGCCAGCAGGGCCTTGTTGGCCGTGACGACGTCCTTCCCGCTTTCCAACAGCGCGAGCATGATCGACCGGGCCGGTTCGAGACCGCCGACCAGGTGCGCGACTACCTTGATCTCGGGGTCGTCCGTCACGGCGCGAAGGTCGTCGGTCAGCACGCCGGCAGGCAATTCGTAGGTCCGCGGCTTGCTCAAGTCGTGGACCACGGCCTTTTCCAGCCACAGCGCACGTCCTGCGTGCCGGGCGACGCGGTCGCCGTGATCGATCAACAGCCGCGCGACGCCCGTACCCACCGTGCCCATGCCGACGATGGCGACCTTGGTTTTTTCCATCGGGGCAGCCGAGTTGCTCGCGCGAAATCGTGGGGCGTGGAAGAACGGCGCCAGACGCGGTCGGCGGGGCAAAAACACCAGGGCCGACCGGCGCCGCGAAGTGCCGAATTTGGCCATCGTAGGAGGCCCGCCCCGGGGGCGTCAACCGCCGCACCCCGCGGCCGCGCCCCGCCATGGCTGGGGCGTTTTCGGCTTGCACACTTCGCCCTGGCGACCTAGTTTGCGGCCAAATCTTTCCAGCTCTTACGATACCCAGACACAGCATTCACCATGGACCAGGCTGCCCGCGAGTTTCTCGAGACCTTGCTTGCCACGCCGAGCCCCTCGGGCTACGAGCGACCGATTCAGGATGTCGTCCGCAGGTATGTCGGGCAGTTCGCCGACCGGGTCACGACCGACCTGCACGGCAACGTGATCGCCGTCAAGAATCCCGACGCCCCGCTGCGGGTCATGCTCGCCGGCCACTGCGATCAGATCGGCCTGTTGGTCCAGTACATCGACGGCGAGGGATTTCTCTACGTGCAGCCCATCGGCGGCTGGGATCCGATGCAATTGATTGGGCAGCGGCTCACCGTTTGGACCGCCGCGGGACCGGTGCATGGCGTGATTGCCCGCAAGGCGATTCACCTGCTGACCGACGAAGAGCGGAAGGTGGTGCCCAAGCTCAAGGACCTGTGGCTCGATATCGGCGCCCGCGACAAGGCCGAGGCCGAAAAGCTGGTCCGGGTGGGCGATCCGATCACGCTGGAAATGTCGTTTCGCGAGCTGCGCAACGGCCTGGCGGTTTCGCCGGCGATGGACGACAAGACCGGCCTGTGGGTCGTCGTCGAGGCCTTGCGCCGCGCCGCGGCGCGTTCGCTGCCGTGCGCACTGTATGCCGTCTCGACGGTCCAGGAAGAAGTGGGGCTCCGCGGCGCCAAGACCAGCAGCTTTGGCATCGACCCGCAGGTCGGGATCGCCGTCGACGTGACGCATGCCACGGACTGTCCGACGATCGACAAGAAGCAAGAAGGCGACGTCGCACTAGGCAAAGGGCCCGTCGTCACCCGGGGGCCCAATATGAACCCGGTCGTGGTCGATCAACTGGTGGCCGCGGCCACGGCCGCCAATATCCCGATCCAGTTGCAGGCGTGCAGCCGGGCGACAGGGACCGACGCCAACGTGATGCAAGTAAACCGGGCCGGGATGGCCACGGGCCTGGTGAGCATCCCGAACCGCTACATGCACAGCGCGGTCGAAATGATCTCGCTGGACGACATCGATCGGGCGGCCGACCTGCTGGCCGAATTCGCCTGCCGGGTCGACCCAGCCGCATCGTTTGTGCCCTAGTCGAGGCGGTCTTCGGGGCCAGAAACGCGGGCTTCCTCCTGCCATATTGGCATTCTCGCTGTTTTTCCCGCGCGGAGCGCTCAGCGGTATCTCAGCGATTTCTAAGTCGCAAGTGCTTTGATGCGAGCCGGTTGTGCAGTGCCTTTCAGCCCTGGCACACCGGTTGCGTTCTGTGCGTGGCGACCAGGGTGTCGGGCTGCCAATCGGGCAGCCGATGCCTACGGTCCTGCCCGACTTGCAGAACTGCAATCGCCGCGGCGGCAGAGGCTCGAGCCCGTCGCCCGGCGTCCAAGCTCCACCGATTCAATCTTCATTCACATCCACGCCTTCAGGAGTATCTCGCCGTGGCAAAGTTGATGGTCTTTGACGATGAGGCCCGCAAGCCGCTGCTGGCCGGCGTGACGAAGCTTGCCCGGGCCGTGCGCAGCACGCTGGGTCCGCGGGGCCGGAACGCCGTGTTGGACAAGGGTTGGGGGTCGCCGAAGGTGACCAAGGACGGGGTGACCGTGGCCGAGGACATCGACCTGGTCGATCCGAACGAGAACCTCGGGGCGCAATTGGTCAAGGAGGCCGCGAGCAAGACCAACGACGTGGCCGGCGACGGCACGACGACCGCCACCGTGTTGGCCGAGTCGATCTATCGCGAAGGCCTGAAGATGATTGCCGCCGGGGCCGACCCGATGGCCCTCTCGCGCGGCATCGCCAAGGCGGTCGAGGTCGTCGTCGAGACGATCGGCAAGCTGGCCACGCCGGTGGGTGAAAAAGACAAAAAGGCGATCATGCAGGTCGCCACGATCGCCGGCAACAACGATCCGTCGATCGGCGAAGTGCTGGCCGAGGCGTTCTTGAAGGTCGGCAAAGACGGAGTGATCACCGTCGAAGAGGGCAAGCAGACCGAGACGTTCGTCGAGGTCGTCGAAGGGATGCAGTTCGACCGCGGCTTCCTCTCGCCGCACTTTGTGACCAACCAGGACGAGCAGAAGGTCGAGCTCGAGAACCCGTATATCTTGATCTACGAAGAGAAAATTTCCTCGGCCAAGGCACTGGTGCCGTTGCTCGAGGCGATCAGCAAGGCCGGCAAGCCGCTGCTGATCATCGCCGAAGACGTCGAGGGCGAGGCTCTGGCCACGCTGGTGGTCAACAAGATGCGCGGCATCATCAGCGTTTGCGCCGTGAAGGCCCCCGGCTACGGCGATCGTCGCAAGGCGATGCTGGGCGATATCGCTGTGCTGACCGGCGGCACGTCCATCTTCAAGGACCTGGGCGTGCAGCTCGAATCGGCCAAGCTGACCGACCTGGGCCGCTGCAAGCGGGTCGTCATCACCTCGGAAGAGACGACCGTCGTCAGCGGCGCCGGCAAGAAGGCCGAAATCGAGGGCCGCGTCGAGCAGATTCGCCGCGAGATCACGGTGACCGATAGCGACTACGACCGCGAGAAGCTGCAAGAGCGGCTGGCCAAGCTGGCTGGCGGTGTGGCGCAGATCAACGTCGGGGCCGCGACCGAAACCGAAATGAAGGAGCGCAAGGCGCTGATCGAAGACGCCAAGAGCGCGACGCAGGCCGCGTTGGCCGAGGGCATCGTGCCCGGCGGCGGCGTGGCCCTGATTCGTTGCGAAAAGGCCCTGGAAAAGGTCGAAGCCATCGGCGACGAGACGTTCGGCGTGCGGATCATTCGCAACGTGCTCGATTACCCGTTGCGCTACATCGCCGAGAACGCAGGCGTCGACGGCGCCGTAGTCGTGAATCGCGTCAAGCATCTCAAGAACAAGAACGAGGGCTACGACGCCGACAAGGACGCTTACTGCGACCTCGTCGCTGCGGGCATCATCGACCCGGCCAAGGTCGTGCGGACCGCGCTGCAAAATGCCGCGAGCGTGGCCGCGCTGCTGCTGACGACCGAGTGCCTCGTGACGGACATTCCCAAGGAAGAGGACGAAGCCGGCAACGGCCATCACCACGACGACCATGGCATGGGCGGAATGGGTGGCATGGGAGGCATGGGCGGCATGGGGATGGGCGGCATGGGTGGCATGGGCGGCATGATGTAAGCCGATGTACCGGCAACGCGACCAGCTCGCTCGCGAGCAGGTGACAACTCAACCGAACTGCAAATTTCGCATCAATCGCAAATCACTCGAACAGGAAAGATTGACTCTATGAAGGACATCAAGCTGCGTCCCCTGGATGACCGCGTCGTCGTCGAACCGAAGGAAGCGGAAGAAATGACCGCCGGCGGGATCGTGCTGCCCGACAGCGCGAAAGAGAAGCCGCAGCGTGGGACGGTCATTTCGGTCGGCCCCGGCAAGCTGCTCGACAGCGGACAGCGCGGGGCGCTCTCCGTGGCGGTGGGCGACGAAGTGATCTATGGCAAGTACTCGGGCACCGAGATCGAGGTGGCCGGTCGCGAGGTGAAGATCCTTCGCGAGACCGACATCCTGGCCAAGGTCGTGAGCTGATGACGTCAGCGCGAGTAGCTGGTTACGTCAGCGCGAGTAATAGCGCAACCGCAACACGAAATCAATCACGAAGGAGCCGACAGCGTGGCTAAGCAATTGCTATTTGAAGATTCCGCGCGGCACAAGATGCTGCGCGGCGTGGAGAAGCTCGCCGACGCGGTCGCGGTGACCATGGGCCCCACCGGGCGGAACGTGGTGATCGACAAGTCGTTCGGCGGCCCCACCGTGACGAAGGACGGCGTGACCGTCAGCAAGGAAATCGAACTGGAAGACCCGTTCGAAAACATGGGTGCCAAGCTGGTGAACGAGGTCGCCTCGAAGACCTCGGACATCGCCGGCGACGGTACCACGACCGCGACCGTGCTGGCCCGGGCGATCTTCAAGGAAGGTTGCCGCAACGTGGCCGCGGGAAGCAACCCGATGGCCGTCCGCCGCGGGATCGAAAAAGCGGTCGAAGCGGCGATCGAGCACCTCAAGAGCCTGGCCAAGCCGGTCTCGAGCAAGGAAGAGATCGCCCAGGTCGGCGCCATCAGCGCCAACAACGACATGGAGATCGGCAAGCTCCTGGCCAACGCCATGGAGAAGGTCGGCAAGGACGGCGTGATCACCGTCGAAGAAGGCAAAGGCACCGAGACCACGCTCGAGTTGGTCGAGGGGATGCAGTTCGACAAGGGCTACATCTCGCCGTACTTCATCAACCGTCCGGCCGAGATGGAATGCTTGCTGGACGACTGCCTGATCCTGATTCATGAGAAAAAGATCAGCAACCTGCGCGAGCTGGTGCCGCTGCTCGAAGCCACGAGCCAAAGCGGCAAGCCGCTGTTGATCATCGCCGAAGACGTCGAAGGCGATGCGCTGGCGGCGCTGGTCGTGAACAAGCTCCGCGGCGTGCTCAACGTGTGCGCGGTCAAGGCCCCGGGCTTCGGCGATCGCCGCAAGGCGATGTTAGGCGACATCGCGGTGCTCACCGGCGGCACGCTGATCAGCGAAGATCTGGGCATCAAGCTCGAGAGCGTGACGATCGGTCAGCTGGGCCGGGCGAAGCAGATCAAGGTCGACAAGAACGACACGACGATCGTGCAAGGCGCCGGCAAGACGGCCGAGATTCAGGCCCGAATCGGCCAGATCCGCAACCAGATCGAGGCCACGGAAAGCGAGTACGACCGCGAGAAGTTCCAGGAACGGCTGGCCAAGCTGACCGGCGGTGTGGCGATCGTCTCGGTCGGAGCCGGCACCGAAGCCGACATGAAGCAGAAGAAGGCCCGCGTCGAAGACGCGCTACACGCGACCCGTGCGGCGGTCGAAGAGGGCATTCTGCCGGGCGGCGGCGTGGCCCTGCTGCGTTGCGAGCCGGCCGTGGAAAAGATCCGCTCGTCGGCCAAGGGCGACGAGAAGATCGGCGTCGACATCATCCTGCACTCGCTCAGCGCCCCGATCCGCCAGATCGCCGACAACTGCGGCATCGACGGCTCGGTCGTCGCCGACGAAGTGCGGCAGAAGAGCGGCAGCGAGGGCTACGACGCCAACGCGGCCAAGTATTGCGACCTGATCAAGGCCGGCGTGATCGATCCGCTCAAGGTCGTGCGCAGTGCGTTGGCCAATGCGGCCAGCATCGCGGCCTTGCTGCTGACCACCGAGGCCCTGGTCACGAAGCTGGACGACAAGGAAAAGGATCGCAAGCCGATCGAAGGCGTGATCCGCTAGTTCCCGCGCGTCTGTTCCGGATGACGGCATGCAACAGGGCCACCGCTCCCCTTGGGGAACCGGTGGCCCTTTTTTCAAACCAGACTCCCTGCAATCTGCACCCAACTGGCTGCAACCCGCGCCGAACTGGCGAAGACGCCGCCGGGCGATTGACCTATAAATTGCACAGGCGGTCTCAGCCGGCGTGTCCTGATGAGCCATGGTAACGATGGCCGAAAAACGCGATTACTACGAATTGCTCGGCGTGGCCCGCGACGCGTCGGATAAGCAGATCGCCGATGCTTATCGCAAGCTGGCGATCAAGTTTCATCCCGACAAGAACCCGGGCGACCAGGAAGCCGTCAAGCGGTTCAAGGAATGCGCCGAGGCGTTCGAGGTCTTGAGCGACCCCGATAAACGTGCGCGCTACGACCGCTACGGCCATGCAGGCCTCGAGGGAGGCGGCTCGCAGTTTCGCGATGCCGGCGACATCTTCGAGGCGTTCGGAGATATCTTCGGCGATTTCGGCGATCTGTTCGGACGCGGCGGCCGCCGCCGCCCGCGACGCGGGGGCGACGTACGCTGCGACGTGACGCTCGAGCTGGTCGAGGCGGCCCGCGGCGTGACCAAGACTGTGCAGTTCGAGCGTCACGAGAGCTGCACGACCTGCCGCGGTTCGGGGGCCAAGCCCGGCACCCAGCCCGAGGCGTGCACCTACTGCGGTGGCCGCGGACAGGTGATTCAATCATCCGGATTCATCCGGCTGCAAACCACGTGTCCGGCGTGCCGCGGGCAGGGGACGGTTGTGCGGACGCCGTGCGGGAATTGCTCGGGTGCCGGCGTCGTGCCGCAACCCGTGTCGCGCGAGGTGCGCATTCCGGCGGGCGTCGACAGCGACACCCGGCTGCGGCTCGAAGGCGAGGGCGAAGCGGCGCCCGGCGGCGGCGCCCGGGGCGATTGCTACGTGTTCATCACGGTGCGCGAGCACCCATTGTTTCAGCGCGAGGGCCAGCACCTGATCACCCGGGTGCCGATCACCTATGCCCAGGCCGCGTTGGGAGCGACGGTGCAGGTGCCGACCCTCGACGGGCCTGAAGAACTGGTGATCCCGCACGGTACGGCGTCGCACGAGGTGTTCAAGAAACGCGGTCGCGGCTTGCCCGACCCGCGGCGGCGCGGCGTGGGCGACTTGCTGATCGAGGTCTACATCGACGTCCCGAAACAGCTTTCGCCGCGGCAGGAAGAGTTACTGCGCGAGCTCGCCGAATTGGAACACACGCACGTCAGCACGCATCGCAAGACGTTTTTCGAAAAGCTGCGCGACCTGTTCATTCCCGATGACAGCGCGAAGGCGACGGAGGAATAGCACGTGGCCGAACCGAATGCCGACCGTCCGACCGACGATGAGGCCGCCCGCCAGTCTGTGCTGGCGGCCGATGCCCAGGCGGAGATCGAACAACTCAAGCAAGAACTGGCCACGGCCCAGGACCGCGTGCTGCGCGCCACGGCCGAAATGGAAAACATGCGCCGGCGGCTGCAGCGCGAGCTGGAGGACGAGCGCCGCTACGCTAACTTGTACCTGCTGCGCGACCTGTTGCCGGTCATCGACAACCTCGATCGCGCGATTGCCGCCGCGGAGAAGAACCCCGACGCGACCGGCTTGCTGGAAGGCGTGCGGATGATCTCCCAGTTGCTGCGCCAGGCGTTAGTGCAGCATCACTGCGCGGAGATCGTGGCCTTGCACCAGCCGTTCGACCCGAACCTGCACCAGGCCATCCTGCAGCAGCCGACCACCGACCACGCACCCAACACGGTGATCCAGGTCGTCGTGCCGGGCTATCAACTGCACGACCGCGTCGTGCGGCCGGCGCAGGTGATCGTGGCGCAGGCGCTCGAACCGCGCGCGTGAATGGCCGTTCGCAGCGACAGGAAAACTTGGCGCAACGTACCCCCACCCCGTTCAGGCCCTTCGCGGGGCGATGTTTTCGCGAGAGTTGATCCGAGCCATGCCCACCTACGACTACGAGTGCGACGCCTGCGGACACCGGTTCGAGTTGTTTCAATCGATCAAGGACGAGCCGCAGAAGAAATGCCCCGCCTGCAAGAAGAACAAACTGCGCCGCCTGTTCGGCACGGGTGCGGCAATCGTGTTCAAGGGTTCGGGGTTCTACCAGACCGACTATCGTAGCGAGTCGTACAAGAAGGGTGCCGCGGCCGATAAGCCCGCCGGCGAATCGAAAAGCGATTCGAAAAGCGATTCGGGCAGCGGCAGCGGGTCAGGCAAGACGCCCAAGGAAACGAAAAAGAAGCCCACCAAGAACGACTGAAGCCCGCCATGCCGCACCTGGTCCGTTGCCCGATCTGCCAGCAGAAGTTCGACGCCGACGGAGCATTGTGCATGCCGTTTTGCAGCGAACGTTGCCGGCAGATCGATTTGCGGCGCTGGCTGGGCGAACAATATGGGCTGCAGATCGAGCGCGAAGACGCGGGGGAAGACGCCCCGATCGAAGATTGATCGCCCGCGGCAAAATATGGCCGCGGCGCGCCGCTCTCGCGGTCTTTCGCGGCAGTTTCTATACTACGCCGGCGCCGTAGAGGATTAGCCCCAGCCACGGCCGGCCAGGGCGGTCCAGGGAGGACCTACGTCATGTCGGAGCCGCAAACCTCGCTGCGCGAAGTGGCCTGGCGCGAGTTGTTTCCCGGCCTGTTGTTGTTGCGCTGTTTTCGCCTGGCGACCGATCCGCGCAAATTGCTGCTCGCGGCGGCCGGCATCGTGCTGACCAGCATCGGCTGGCAGTCGCTCGAGCGCATGGCCGGCCGCGAAACGCCGATTACGGCACCGCCATCGCCGACGCGCGGCCTGTCGACGCTCCCGGAAAACGCCTCGGGAAGCGATCTGCTCGAGGCCGCATGGCAGGCGAACCCGATCCTGGGGCCCTGGGAACAACTCAGCGCCCCTTATCGTCGGCTCTTCGAACTCGAAGTGACCCCGTACGACGCGGCCGTGCTCGTGGCAGGTATCGTCTGGGCGACGCTGGTTTGGGGCTGGCTCGGCGGCGCGATCACGCGCATGGCCGCCGTTCAACTGGCCCGCGAAGAGCGCTGCACGCTGGGCCGGGCGCTGCGGTTTTCGCGGGGCCGAATTTTGTGGTACGTCGCCGCGCCGCTGTTGCCGCTGGCCGGCGTCGCGCTGGCGGTGATCTTCGGCGGCCTGCTGCCGGGACTCTTGGCGCGCGCCGGTGAGGCTGGCGTATTGCTGCTGGGTCTCGTGTGGTGGGCGCTGCTCTTGATGGTCGGATTGTCGCTGACGATCTTGCTGCTGGGCCTGTTGTTCGGGTGGCCGCTGCTGTGGGCGTCGATCAGCGTCGAAGGGACCGACGCCTTCGACGCGATCAGCCGGTCGTATTCCTACACGCTGCAGCGGCCCTTGCATTACCTGGTCTATGCCGCCGTGGCGGCGGTGCTGGGTGCGTTCGGTTCGCTGATCGTCGCGGCGTTCGCCACGCTGGTCATCCACCTCACGGCCTGGACCGTAGCCTGGGGAAGCGGTAGCGGGCTGATCGACGAGTTGCTGCGCGCTGCGCCCAGCCGCTTGGGATTCCCCTCGTCGCCTGCCGGAACTGGGTTGGCCGATTCCGCCCTGTTGGGGCGCGCCGGGCTCAACCTGATCGGACTGGCCAACGACGTGGTGCGGATCGTGTCCATGGGTTTTGCCTATAGCTTCTTCTGGACAGCCTTTACCGCGATCTACCTGTTGCTGCGCCAGGCGACCGACGCCAATGAACTCGACGAGGTGTATCTCGAGGATTCGCCCGACGAAGGCCAATTGCCGAAGCTGCGCACCGACGAGGCCGGCGTGCCGACGCTCGACGACGTTGAATAGCGTGAAATGACGGGCGAGCGATATAGCGGGCGCTGCATCGCAAGCACGCTGAACGGCTGTCGCTTGAGCGCGCGTGTCGACCGGGTTCATGCCTGGCGATCGAAGGCCGCTGCGATCGCATCGACCCCGCGCTCGTGAAACTGTCCGCGCGTGAGCACCTGGTCGCACCCGGCGGCGCGGGCCTCGGCCAGGCGATCGGCGTGCACGTGCGGTGCATAGGCCAAGATTGCGCCGGGCGGCTGCGGTTGGCTCCGCAGCCAGGCGGCAAGTTCCGCCGGATCGATCGCCGCGGTATTCAGATCGAGCACGACGACGGCGGCCGGTGCGGCGGCGAATTTCTCGCGCAGGGCCGCCGGCGACAACGCCAGTTCGATCGCGATGCCGCGGGCCTTGGCCTGCGCCACGATGTGCGAGGAGAACATCAGATCGCCGGTCACGAACAGGGCCCGCATGACGGTTTCGGCAGGTCGTCAGACCGCTCCCTTGCCGCGCTGGCCGTCGTCGATCTGGATCGTGTCGTCGGCCGGCAGCACGAAGATCTTGCCGTCGCCGATTTCGCCGTCGTGCCCGGTGCGGGCCACTTGTACGAGCGTGTCCACAGTGCGATCGAGAAAGTCGTCGTTGACGACGATCTCCAGCGCCACCTTGCGCAGGAGGTTCGTGGCATACTCGTGGCCGCGATACAAGGCCGTGTGCCCGCGCTGGCGGGCATAGCCCTGGGCGTCGCCGACAGTCATCCGCGTGACGCCGATGCGCGCGAGCGCTTCGCGCACGGCCGTAAGCTTGGTTGGCTGAATGACGGCCAGAATGAGTTTCATCGCGCACGGCACCTCGAACGAAAGCTGCCTCGTTCAAGATACCGCGGCGCGCTGCCGGCGGCAAAGCCGGCAGCGCGTGCGGGCGATCAGGGTTGGCCCAATTCCAGGCGGGCGTCGAGCACCTTGGCGATGCGCGTCGACGATTCGCGGAGGTGGGCTCGGGTGTAGGTGTCGAGCTTGACGTCGGCGGCGAGCTGCGCGTCGATCCTGGCCTTCAGGTCTTCGAGCGTGATATAGGCCACCGTGGCGCAGTCGGCCGGCGCCCCCGAGTTGCCCATCGCCAGCGACGACAGCATGCTCAGGTAATAACGCTGCAGGTTACGGCGCAGGCTGCTGACGGCCGGCTTGCGGTTGGTGTACTGGCCGGCCGCGTCGATCTTGCCCAACTCGGCGTACACGGCCGTCGTCAGCCGCTCGATCAGCTCGGCGGTGCTCATCGCGTCCTGGTCGGCGTCGACCTTCAACTCGCTGTCGTAGAGCCGCTGCAGGGTGAGCGACGAGAGCAGTTGGTCGAGGATCCGCGTCTGCCACATCAGGATGACTTCATGCGCGGGATAGTCGACCCGCGGCGGGTCGAAGGTTCCCCAATGAACCCAGCGCGACGCGGCGAGGTGGTTGTACAACTCGGGCGGAAACTGAAACGGTTTGGCGCTGAAGACCTGTTCCTCGAGCAGCGCCAGCGCGGCGCGTTGTTTGTCGGCGGGCACGATCACAAACGGGGCCTTGGCATTGGCGTCGCCCTTGTGATCGCGGTTGACGCTCACGCCACCGACGAATCGCGAGGCGAAGAACATGGCGCGGCCGTGGTTGCCCAGCAGGATGCCGAACGCCCGACGGACTTTCTGATAACCGTCGCCCTCCGCGCTGACGCGGTCGACCAGGCCCGGCCACAGATCGGCGATGATCTTGGCCCGTTGCGAAGCGTATTCGATCGGGTCGGCGCCCAGGTCGAAGCGGTTCGAATAGGGGTCGCTGTCGATGCCGCGGGTGTCTTCGTCGGTCGCAAAGGCCAGGCCCGGCTCGCCGCAGCGGCTGGCGATCTTCTTGAGCTCGGCCAGTTCACCCTCGGGCGACCCGCCGCTGACGTTCTTGTAGCCGTATTCGATCGCCCACAGGTCGTAAGGGCCCAGCGTCGTCGAGAAGTAGTCGCCCTGCGGCGTGCCCTTGGGGGCGATATTCGTCGGGTTATAGTCCATGACCGAGGCGGTCAGGCCATGCTGCGACGTCTTCGTCGGGTCGTTGGCCTCGGCCAGTGTGAGCCAGCTGCTGGCCTTGAAGTTGTGACGCAGGCCCAGCGTGTGGCCGACCTCGTGCATGGTCACTTCCTTGAGGCCTTGCAGGATCATTTTCTCGACCTGGCCATCAGTCGCCGGCGAGGCCTCGGCGGCAATCGTTAGGGCCGCCGAGCCGAAGGCCAGCTCGCGCGTCAGGCCGCCGTGCAGTTCACAGCGGCAACCGTGGGCATGGCGCAAGAACTGCGGCATGCGGCGCAACTCTTCCTCGTAGCTCTTGACGTCCAGCGCGCCGCCGGTGAGCGCGGCAATCGAGGCCGGAGTGAACGTCTCGTACTCTTGCTTCCACGACTCGACGAAGTCGGCATCGAAGATGATGTCGGCATCGAGAATCTGGCCCGTCAGCGGGTTCACGCGGCTGGGCCCCATCGCGAAGCCGGCGCTGGCCGTAATCCAACGAAACGTATTGAAGTTGATGTCTTCGGGATCCCATTCGTCCCGGTCAGACTGCTGTCGCACCTCGATGGCGTTGACATAACCGGCCTTTTCAAAGGCCTTGTTCCATTCTTCGATGCCCTCGCGGATCGGCTTGCGATAAGCGTAGGGGACCGTCTTTTCGAGATAAAAGATGATCGGCTTCTTCGGCGGCGACAACTCGGCCGACGCGTCGGCCTTCTCCAGTTGCCAGCGGTTGATATACCGCACGAAGCGATCGAGATCGCCCTGCTTCGAATAGTCCTTCGTCACCGTGAGAAAATAGCCCACCCGGTCGTCGGCCAGCCGCGGCTTGTAGTTCGTCTGCGGCAAGGCGCTGATCGAATAGTGGATGTTGATCGTCACGCCGCGGCTATCGGGCACCGAATCGAGCTCGATCATGCCGCCCGAGGCATAGGTCGCGGCGATCTCCAATTCGAGATTGTTCGGGAAACCCTTGACCTTCGAGACGGTCGAACGGTTGGACGCAAAGCCGAAACCCGGCAGGATCGACGCGATTTGCGGCAGGTCGCTCAAGAACACCTGCGACAGATCGACAACATAGGCGCCCGAGGGGCTCATCGTGGCGATCGGCAGCGCGAACAACACGCTGTCGGTATAGGCCAGCGCGACGGCGTCGGCCTCGGGACTGCCCGGGTTGGCCTTGAATCGCACATTGCGGCGGACGACCTGGATGTTGTCATCCACCTTGCGGAACTGCCACACCCAGTCGTCGCCAAAACCCCAGGTCATGCCGCCCAACAGCGGACCTTCGCCGATGCCCTTGGCGATGGCGATGAGTACGATGAAGTCGCGGTTCAGATCGCCGGGGGCCAGTTCGGCAAACAGCCGGCCTTTCTCCTGGTGGATCTTGATCAGGCCCTCGGTCGTCTTGGGCTCTTTGATCACCTCGTTGAAGGGCGGAAACGCCGGCGCTGCCGTGGCAACCGTATCGGCGGCGCGGGCGTTTGCGGCCGGAGCTTCGGCACTAGCCGAGGGGGTGTCGTTCGCCGGGGAGTCCGCAGCGTGCGACAGCCCTACCGTCAGCGCCAGGCAACCAAAGAGGATCGGTCCGAACAAGGTGCGGCAAGCGCGCATGGGTGTATCCGTCTTGATGGTTCATAAGCCAACCCGGCGGCCGGCGAATCGCTACATCGCAGGCTGGGTGGCGTAAGGGGCGGGGTTCCACGAGGGTGACAGGTGCACCGGCCTGTCGTAGGCATCGTGCTCTGCCTAGATTTTGGAACTCTCAAATATACCCCATTTCCCCCGTTATGCGACGTCGACCGGAATTTGATGAGATCGCGGCCGTCCTGCCTGCCTATCCCGACCATCTTGCCGACGCTGAGGTTGTTACGGCTGTGGTCGGCGGCGGGTTCAGCGGGGCTCGACTTTGGCGGCTGCACACCGCCGCTGGGGACTACGGTGTTCGGCAGTGGCCAATCTCGGGCCCCGATGCCCGGCGCCTGGCCTGGATCCACCGCGTGATTCGCTTTGCCGCCGAGCACGGATGCAGCGGGCTGGCCGTCGCGCAACAGACTCGGCAAGGAGAGACTTTCGTTGAGCATGCCGGGCAGATTTGGGAAATCGCACCGTGGCTGCCGGGGAGCCCGGCCGTGGGGCCGCCGTGTTCGAGCGAGCAGGTCGCCGCGGCGCTCGAGGCGCTGGCCGAGTTTCACCTTGCCGTGGGTGAATTGCCGCCGCCAGAAGCCGGCATCGGGCCCGCCAGGGTGATCGCCGAGCGGTTGGACCGTGTCGAGACCCTGCTGCGTGGCGATTGGCAAGCGATCGCGTCGGCCGTGCGCAACGGCCGTCTGGCTTCCATCGACGCGACGGCGACGGCGGCGATGGGGCCCATCGAGAAACTCCTGCCGCCGTTGGCGATCGAGCTTTCCTCGCGACGCACCGTGCAGGTGCCTTGGTGTCCCTGTCTTCGCGATATCTGGCGGCAGAACGTGTTGTTCGCAGGCGGTCAGGTCAGCGGAATCATTGACTACGGGGCGCTGCGGACGGACAGCCCGGCGACCGATATCGTGCGATTGCTCGGAAGTCTGGCCGCCAACGACGACGCGCTGTGGCAAACCGGGTTGGCGGCGTACGAGTCGCGCCGGCCGCTTGCTCACGGCGAGCGGTCTTCGCTAGCGGCGCTCGATCACAGCACGGTCGTGCTGTCGTGCGTGAACTGGCTCGAGTGGCTGTACCGTGACCGAAAGGCCTTCGCCGACATCGAAGCAGTGGCCCGGCAGTTTCTGGCTGCTGTCAGCAGGCTTTTCAACTTGAACGACAGGGTCGACCGGGGCGATGGTCTGGGGCCGGGGCGGACTTCAACCCCAGACGGCGCCGAAGGTAAGACTAAACGCCTGTGGTTACCGGGCGAACCTTAAGTGTGGCGCTGGCGTATCGAGGCCTGTCGGCCGAACGACTGCAAATTGACCGCCTCCGCCGGCCAGCGGTAAAATCCTGCCCAACAATGACCTACTTGATTTCTCCTCGTCGCTGCATTGTCCTGGCGTGGCTCTTCGTGGCCCTGCTGGGGGCGATCGGGCTCGGGGCCGCCATGGCCCACGCGCAGCCGGCCGGCGCCGGTCTGCTCGACGACGGTCCGCTAGCGGGCAGCGCCGCGCAGCCGGAAGCCCAGATCGCCGTGGCGGCCGAGTTCACCGCCCCTTCGGCCGATGCTCCCGCGCAACTGCAGATTCGCTGCACGATTCAGCCCGGCTGGCACATCTATTCGCTGACACAGCCTCCGGGTGGTCCGCTCAAGAGCAAGATCAAGCTGGCCGTGTCGCCGCAGTACAAGCTGGCCGGCGAGTTCGTCGCGGTTCCTCCGCCCCACATCGGTGCCGAGCCGATTGCCTTCCCCGGCATCTCGATCGAGAGCCACGAGGGCGACGTGCTCTGGTATGTGCCTTTGGAATTCACCGAGGGCGTCGATCCGACCGCGGTTGAGATTAAGGGCATCGTCAACGTCCAAGCGTGCGATGCGAACGGGTGCATGCCCCCCACCGATTACCCGTTCGTAGCGCGGCTGGGCAAGGCGGCCGCCATCGCCGCGGCAGCCCCGGCGGCGCAACCTGGCGCGGCGCCCGCTCCGGCGGAACCCAGTGCCGCAGGCAGCGCCGGATTTCGTGAATCAGGCAGCGCGACCGCGCTTGAAGGCTACGTCGAACGCGCCGAGTCCGGTGGCGGCTTGCGGCTGGTGATCACGGCAATGCCCGATCCGGGCTATCACATTTACGCCTGGGCCGATCGCGATCCCGAGCAGATTTCGAAGCCTACGTTGATCGTCACCGAGCAGCCGGCCGATTGGACGGTGAGCCAACCGCTGGCCGACCGCGAGCCGATTACGCACCCGCTTGACGGTGTACCCGGCGCCACCGAGAGCTATTACGACCGGCCGGTGACCTGGACGATCGAACTGCGCCCGACTGACGAGCCCAAGGGCCCGGTCAACATCTCGGGCCTGATCGGCTATCAGTCGTGCACCGAGAGCGGCTGTGACAAACCCCGCGGCGCGACGTTTCAGGCCATGCTCGACCTGGGCGGTTCGATGGCTCGCGTGCCGCTGGTCTTTGCGCCGGGCAAATACAAAGAAGCGGCCGAAGCCGCCGTGAGCGGGCCCGGCTCGTCGCTCAATCTCGAACATTTGCAGGTGCAAACGAGCGCCGCCAGCGATGCTTCGCTGGGCGTCAGGCTCGTGGGCGGCTTCCTCGGCGGTCTGCTCTTGAACTTCATGCCGTGCGTGCTGCCGGTCATCGGCCTGAAGATCCTGTCGTTCGTACAGCAGAGCGGCGAGAGCCGGTTGCGAGTGTTTTCGCTCAATCTCTGGTATTCGGCCGGCCTGATCGCCGTGTTTCTCGTGTTGGCCTGGCTGGCCGTGAGTTTGAAATATGGCTGGGGACAGCTCTTCACCAAGCCCGAATTCAACATCGCGCTGGCCGCGGTGGTGTTTACGATGGGCCTGAGCTTCCTGGGCATCTGGGAAGTGCCGATTCCCGGTTTTGCCACGGGCGGCTCGGCCCAAAAACTGGCCAACAAGGAAGGCCCCGCCGGCGCGTTCGCCAAAGGCGTGGTGACCACGCTGCTGGCGACGCCTTGCACGGGTCCGTTCATGGGCACGGCCGTCGCCTGGGCCGTCAAGCAACCGGCCCCCAGTACGTTTGCGGTCTTCACGGCCGTGGGACTTGGGATGGCGAGCCCCTACCTGATGATCGGGGCCTTTCCGCGCCTGATTCGCTGGCTGCCCAAGCCCGGCGCCTGGATGGACCTGTTCAAGCAGTTCATGGGTTTCTTGCTGCTGGGTACCGTGGTGTGGTTGTTGATGAGCGTGCCGGGCCACCTGGTGATTCCTTCGGTGGCGTTTCTGTTCGGCCTGTGGATGGCCTGCTGGTGGTACGGTCGGGTGCCGCTCCATGCCGAGTTTGGCGAACGTGTGATTGCCTGGGCCGGGGCCATTGCCCTCTCGGTGATTTTCTACGCGGTGTCGTTTAGCTGGCTCGACGACGTGATGGAGAGCCGCTTCAACCTGCTCGTCGCCCGAGCCGTCGATCAAGCGCGGATGAACGACGCCAATCCGCAATTCGCGACGGCGCCCGAGGCGCCGGCCGCGCACCAGGGCGAGGAGCTGCCTTGGCAGCCCTTCTCGATGAAGCGGCTCGAGGCCCTGACCGCGGCCAATCAAACCGTGATGGTCGACTTCACCGCCGATTGGTGTACGACCTGTAAATTTCTCGAAAAAACGGTGCTTAACCAGCGCGAGACGAAGGACCTGGTCCTGGCCAACGAGGTCGTGACGCTCGTGGCCGACATGACGCACGATGCGCCCGAGGAAACCAAGCTGCTCGAGGCCGTCGCCGGCACGCGGCAGGTGCCCGTGCTCGCCATCTTTCCCGCCGGCCGGCCCAACGAGCCGATCGTGTTCGCCGAGCCGTATAGCAAGTCCACGTTGCTCGACGCGCTGCGCAAAGCCGGGCCCTCGCGCGTAACCGACGAAGTGCGCCAGGCGCGGGCCCAGTAGGCTGAGCTCGCGGGTTGGTGCGTCAGTCAGTGCGCGCTGGCCGCCGACGCATCCGGCAGTCCGGGCCTATTCACGTCGGTCGCATCGTCAGCCGCGGCGTATTTGGCGACCAGCGAGTCCCAATCGATGATCAGCTTGCCGCCGGTAGCTTCGTGCCGGCGGCTCCAGTTCCTCAGCAAGTCGAGACACGCGTGGTCGATGTAATCGAGCCCCGCCAGGTCGATGTGCAGCTCGTCGCCGGGACCGACGCGCTCCAACTCGGCGGCCAAGAGCGGCAGCCTGACGAATGTCGCGGCGCCCTCGAGTCGCAGCCGCGACACGCCGCCGCCGGCGCGGGTTTCGAGTCGCGCTTTGAGCCGGGTGAAGACCCAGAGCAGCTTCAGCGCCGAGACGACCACGCCCACGATTACGCCGGTCAGCAGGTCGACACCGACGATTGTGCCGACGGTGATCAAGTAGACGACCACCTCGCCGCGCCCGAACTCGGCCAGTCGACCGATGATCGCCAGGTTGATGAGTTTAAGACCGGTGTAGACCAGGATCGCTGCCAGGCAGGACGTGGGGATCATGCGCAAGAAAGTGCCCAGGGCGACGACGAACACCAAGAGCCATACACCGTGTAGCCAGGCGCTCCAGCGCGTTTGCCCACCGGCCTGCACGTTCGCAGCGCTGCGGACGATGACGCCGGTCATGGGCAGCGCGCCGAGCAGACCGCAAATCGCGTTGCCGACGCCTTGTGCGAACAGCTCGCGTTCATAACGCGTGCGCGGACCGGCGTGCATCTGATCGACGGCCGTAGCACACAGCAGCGTCTCGGCCGTGGCGATGACGGCGACGAACATGGCGGCTTGCAACAGCGCGCGGAGGGGCACGTCGCTGAGCGCCGTGAGCGACGGAAAGTGCACGCCCTCGCTGAGCCGATCGGGAACCTCGACGTACAACACCGGCAAGCTGAAAACGCCCGCCGCCGCGGTCGCGACGATCACGGCCGCGAGTGGTGCCGGCACCCGCCGGAGCGGCTGCCAGGGCAAGAACTGCCAGGCGACCAGCACCAGAATGGTGAGCACGCCGATCTTTGCCGCCCAGTCGTGATTCTTCAGCGTGTCGAGTATCGTGCGGAGCGCTGCGGACGCGATCGCTTGCGATTGCAGGGCATGTTCCACCACGCCCCGGTCCAAATCGACCAAGGCGGCGCGCATCTGGACCAAGGCCTCTTCGCCGGCACGGCAGGCCTGTTGATCGCGCTGCCGGCCGGTGCGGGCGCGGCACTCGCCGACCACTACGTCGAGCTCCGCGAGCACGGCTTGTTGCCGGGGCACCAGCGCGCGAATCCATTCGGCCTCGGTGCGTCGCTCGTCGGGCGCCGCCTGGCGTTTGACGCTCTCGGCGACCAACTCGCGAATCTCTTCCTGCAGTTCGTGCAAACGGCCCACCTGGCGAAGCTGCGCCGTGCGCGACTGGCGCGACGCGGCCGACTCGGGCGCGGGGAGCGGCAGGCCCTTTTGCAGCGCGCTGGGCAGGGTGAACAGGTTTTCCCAGCCGCTTTCGCGCGGGCGGTCGTCGACCATCACGTGGAACTGGCTGGCGAAGATCAGGATGCCGATGCCGGAAAGCATGCCGTGAATCACGGCCGGCGACACGGCACGAAACCACTGGCCCAAGCGCAGCGCCGCCGCCAGCACCTGCAAGGCGCCAGCCACCGCGACCAC
>JAIBBZ010000033.1 GCA_019694435.1 Pirellulales bacterium | reverse complement strand
GCCGCGGAACTCGAGCAGCAGCGAGCAGGGCTCGAAACAGCGCGCACACAGCTCTAACAACTGCGGGCCGATTGGCAGGCCGAGGTGGCCACGCAGCAGAACGCGGCGGCAAACGCTCAAGCGATCGATGCCGAACAGACGGCGCGGCTGGCGCAGGAACTGGACGACCGCCAGGCAGTGCTGGAAGCGCAACAGCGGCAACTCGCCGCACAAGCGGACGAGCTGGAAGCCTTCGAAGCCAGGCTGACTCGCGACGCCGAAGAGCTCGACCGCCGCGAACAAGAACTCGTCGAACGTGAGCAAGCGGTGCTCAGCGCGGGGTACACGAGCTACGCACCCGAAGCTGCCGATGCCGAACCGGTGGAGGTCACGAGCGACGAAGACGACAGCCTTGCAGAAGCCGCCGGCAGCGAAGCGTCACTTCAGACCGCAGGCTACGACGCTTACGACCTGGGCGCCGGCGACGAGGCTGGCGACGCGGGCGACAGCCTGCCGGAAGAAATCGAGCCGCAGCAACAAGAACCGAGTCTCCGCGACGTGTTATCCCGTTGGGGCCTGACTGCCGAATCCGAAGCCGAGGAAGCGCACGACGCATCGGACGGCGACACGGAGGAATCAGCAGCTGCTTGCGAGGCCCGTGATCTTCACGAAGAGGCCGAGGATGCAGACCCGGCTGCCGACGGCACTGGCGATGAGGCCGAAGCAGCCGAGCCCACGGCGAAGCAGGCACCTCAGGCCGAAGAACATCACGAAGAAACCGTCGAGCAATACATGGCGCGCCTCATGGCGCGGGTACGCCAACAGGTTGCCGAGAACGACGCCGCGGCGATGAGCAAGACGATCGAGCCGCTGCGGCCACAGACGGCGGCGCGCCCCGGGCGACAGACTCCGCAGCCAGCCGTGACGGCCCAACCCGCGGAGCGTGTGCGAACCGCGGCCCCGGAATCGAAAGCCGATCTCTCGGCGCTGCGAGAATTGGCGAACGAATCGGCCAAGGCCCACATCAGCCAGCACATGCGCAAGACGTTGCGCCAGAGCACGCTCGGCAAGGCCGTCGTGGCAATCGTGGCACTGTGTTGCTCGGCCGTACTGCTCAGTAGCTCCTCGTCGACCAGCAGCACGAGCTTCTATATGGCCATCGTGTCGTTCGGCGTGGCCGTCGTCTGGGGCATCCAGTATGCCCTCAGCACCGGCAACATCATGGTTAGCCGGATCGGCTCGTTCAACGAGATCGACGAGCAAGACAGTCCTGCCACGGAGCATGCGGACAACGACGCAGATGCAGATGTTCGGACCGCGACGCAAGCGACGGCCTGGAGCACCAACGCAGCCGGGACCGAGGCTCCCCCTGAAGTCGGCACAGACGCGAACGACGACTCCAACGGCCCGGCCGCGAGCGACTCTGACGAGTAAACGTCGCCGCGGTGCTGCTTGACGACGCCGCCCCCGGCCGCGAGACTGCGCGGCCGGTTGCGTTGCAGCAGGACACTCCGCGGAAAGGTTTCAGCATGGCGCGCGTTGGCGTGGGCCTGATCGGCAGCCAATTCATCACGGCACTGCATTACGAGGCGCTCAAGCACGTGCCCGACGCCGAGGTCGTGGCCGTCGCCTCGCCGACGGCCGAACACGTGCGCGGGTTCGCCGAGGCCCGGGGCGTTGGCCGCTGGTTCACCGACTACCGCGAGCTGCTGGCGCTGGCCGACGTCGAGTTGGTTATCCTGGGCGTGCCCAACGACCTGCATTGCCGGCTGGTGCTCGATGCGGCCGCGGCGGGCAAGCATGTCGTGCTGGAAAAGCCGATGGCGCTCAATCTGGCCGAATGCGATGCGATGATCGCGGCTTGCCGTACGGCCGGCGTCAAGTTGATGTACGCCGAAGAACTGTGCTTCGCCCCGAAATACGTGCGGCTTAAGCAATTGGTCGACTCGGGTGCCCTGGGGCGCATTCATCTGATCAAGCAGTTGGAAAAGCACGACGGGCCCCACTCGGCCTGGTTTTACGACGTGCAGCGCAGCGGCGGCGGGGTGCTGCTCGACATGGGATGCCACGCCATCGAGTTCTTTCGCTGGCTGCTCTCGGGCCCCGACTGCACGGCGCGGCCAAAGATCACCAGCGTCTACGCGCAACTGGCCACGCACGTCCACGGCGATCGCACGCGCGGCGACGATGAGGCCCTGTTGATCGTCGAATTCGACAACGGCTGCACGGCGCTGGCCGAGGACAGTTGGTGCAAGCCGGGCGGCATGGACGATCGGGCCGAGGTCTACGGCAGCGAGGGTCAGGCCTATGCCGACCTGCTGCGCGGCAATTCGATCCACACCTATTCGCGCCGCGGCTACGACTACGCCGTTGAGAAAGCCGGCAGCACCGCCGGCTGGTCGTTCACGATCTACGAAGAAGCGTGGAACTACGGGTTCCCGCAGGAGCTGGCGCATTTCGTGGCTTGCGTGCGCGACGATCGCCCGCCCCTGGTCAGCGGCGAGGACGGCCGGGCCGTGCTCGAAGCTGTGATGGCCGCGTATGCGTCGGCCGGGCAGGGGCGCAAGATCAAGCTGCCCTTTGCGACCGACGCGGCGCGGCCGATCGACCTGTGGCGCCCCGCCTGATGCCGTTGGCGCCCCGCCTGATGCCGTTCTCTAGCGGCCCCGCAGCGCGCGGATGTCGTCGAAATCGCGGAGGTGGTAGTTCAGCCCCACGTAGTCGAGCACGCGGCACAGTCCGCGCAGTGCGACGCCCATGCCGTCCGGGCCGCTGAAACCTCCGAATTGGCCGCCGCCTTTGAGATGCGGCTCCAGGTCGAGGAACACGCCGGGGATGCCGCGGCGCTTGAGCTTCTTCTCGAGCTTGGGAATCTGGTCGCGGAAGTCCTTGAGCACCGCCTCGTGGGCCGATTCGCCGACGTCGGCGGGGACAAAAAGCTCGAGCGCGTCCTCGTCCACGTGCCCACGCTGCCGCGCGACGCCGCGCGGAGCGCGATAGTCCTTGATATGCATCCAGCCGACGGCATGCTTCATCGCCTGGTACTGCTCGTAAACCTCGGACGGCGAATAACCCTGGCAAAGCACGTTGGCGCCGTCGAAGATCAGCATCAGGGCCGGGTGATCGACCTGCCGCTGTATCTCGGCCAGCAGTTGACCGGTCTGCCCGACCAGGTTGGCCTCGATCTCCAAGCCGAAGGTCAGGTCGGACCGATGGCAGGTCTCGACGATCTGGCCCAACTGATCGACCACTTGCGGCAAATGGTCGCGGGGCTCGGTTCCGCGGGGGTGATAGAACGAGAAGCCGCGGATCAGTTTGGTCTCAAAGGCATGGGCCAATTCGCAGGCCCGGGCCACGTCCTTGGCCAGGTATTTCTTGAAGGGCACGAACGCGTTCTTGGTGCCGTCGTTGACGTCGAGCAGTTTGACTTTGCCGATCGGCGAACCGATCGACGAGACGTTCAGGCCGTATTCGTCTTCCAGGTGCCGGATCTTCTGGATCTCCGACACTTTGAGCTGCATGACGTTCTTGATGCCCTCGCCGGCATCGATAAACCGCAGGCTGTAATACTGCAGCCCCAGCGCGGCAAACGCGGCAAATTGCTGGACGGCGGTCTTTTGATTGGCCGCTTCGTCGGCAAATCCGCTGAGAATCACACTGGGACGTTCGATCATGCCTGGTTTCCTCGGGCGGAGCAGGGAGCGCAAGGCGGTAATTGTGGGTCGCTCCCCGCAGAGCCGCAAGGGGCCAACGCGTTCGCCCCGGCGCCGGGGTCGCCTGCGAACTGGCTCGGCGTGTGCGGTCAGGGTACGATTGGCGGCCGGTCAAGTGTTCCTGATTGCCTATGTCGCGCGCGCACGCCCCTCGCTCCAATCCGACGGTCGCCGGCCATACGATCCGCGCAGGAATGTGCGGGGTCGGGATGATCTTTGACGAGACGTACCGGCCGTTTTTCGAGCAGGTCGAGGGGCGGCCGCTGGCCGACCGGCGATTTGGCGTCTGCGACGTCGAGTTGGCGGCCGTGGCCAGCCGCACCGGTCAACGCGCTGCGTCCTACTTGCAACAGGCGCGGGGCCGGATGGCCGGCTTCCAGAATTTCTCCGGCTCCCAGGCGATGGAGCAACTGCTGGCCGCCGATGTCGAAGCGGTTTGCGTCGCCACGCCCGACGACCGGCATTTCGAGCTGGCGCGTGCGGCCCTGGCCGCCGGCAAACACGTGCTGATCGAAAAGCCCTCGGTGCTGTCGCTGGCCGAACTCGACGAACTGACGGCCCTGGCCGATGCGCAAGGCGTGCTGGCCAAGGTGGTCTATCACAAGCTGCTCGATCCCGACCACAAGCGTCTGCGGACGCTCGTCGTCGACGGCGAGCTGCGGCACGTCAACAACGGCTACTGTTCGCTGTTGGAGCCCAAGAGCATTTCCGGCTCGCAGTTTGCCGAATGGATTCACGGCCGCAACCCCGGCACCTATGTGGCGGTGCATTACATCAAGCTGATCGATTTCACGTTCGGCGGACGCTTGCAGTCCGTGGCCTGCACCGGGCAGCGCGGCATTGTCGGGCCGGCCGGCGGTCCGACCTGGGATTCGACGCAGTTGCGGCTCGGCTATGTCTACGACGACGGGCGCGAGGCGGCGTTCGACATCCACACTTCGTGGGTCACGCCCGACAATTTTCCCGGCTACGTCGAGCAAGAAGTGCAATTCCGCTTCGACAACGGCGTGTGGAACGGCCACAGCCGCAAACGTGGCGTCGAATTGACGATCGAGGGAGTGACCCCCTTGAAACGCAAGACGACCCTCAACAACCACTACAATGGACAGTTCGTCGAGCCGTGGGGCGAACGCAGCCAACGCGGCTACGGCATCGAGACCATCGAACGATTCTTTCGCGAGGTGGCCTACGTCGAGTTCGGCGGTTCGCCCGACACGCGCGTCGAACGTCGGCAGGCCATGCGACAATTGGCCTATGACGATCTCGCGGCCGACCGGCAAACCGTCGCCGCCGTGCAGGCGATGGAAGCACTTCTGGCGTGCCACGCGGCCGGCCAGCCGAACTGCCTGGTGACGGTCAACGGTCCGGCCGGTGGGCTGGCGCTGTGGCAGCCCGGCCGCGCTGCGCCGGAAGTTATCTACCATCCAAGTGTATAATCCGCACGCGGCACGACTCACGGGCCCCTTGAACATGCACGAGCAATATCCGGCGAACCCGGCCATTCAGCATCCGGGCGAAACGCAGTCGAATGAGTTGCGGCGACGTCTAGTCCGGGTCGAGCCCTTGGCCCAGCGGACCTATACGCCGAGCCTGGCGGCATTGGCCCGCAGCGCCGGTGCCTATCACTGGACGCCCGAGGGCCGCAAGCTGGCCGACTTCACATCCGGCGTGCTGGTGGCAAACCTGGGCCACAATCCGGCGCGTTGGTGGCAGCGTGTTTTCGGCTACCTGGGGCTGCCCCAGGCACTGCCGGACGGGGATTATTTTTCCGCCGCTCCGCTGACCGCTTACAACGCCTTGACCGAACTCGAGGTGCAGGCCTCGGAACGACTGCTGGCAAATCTGCGTAGCCAGCCCGGCGGGGCGCGGTGCGAACAGGTCGTCTGGTCGGCCAGCGGCAGCGAAGCGATCCAAAAGGCCCTCTGGACGGCTCTCGAGCGACGCCCCGGACCGCAAAACGTCATCCTGGCGACCCGCGCGGGCTTTCACGGCAAAAAGGGACTTGCCGGGGCGGTGACGGGCACCGAGAACGATCCGGATCGCGACCCGCGCGTGCGATTCATCAGCTTTCCCACCGCCGAGTGCATCAGCGTCGAGCGCCGGCGCCAGCCGCTCGACTTGCGGCCCTACGAGGCCGAGTTGCAGGCCCTGGTCGAGGAGTTCGGCGACCGCATTTGTTGCCTGATCACCGAGCCGTATCTCGGCGGCGGCGGCTCGTTCCATCCGCAACGCGAGTACCTGCAATTGCTCGAGCAGTGGTGCCGGCGGCACGATTGGATTTTGATCCTCGACGAAGTGCAGGCCAACTTCGGCCGGACCGGATCGATGTATGCGTTTACGCACTACGGCGTCGAGCCCGACATCGTCGTGCTCGGCAAGGGGCTGGGCAACGGCGTGCCGGTGAGCGCCGCGGTCGGTCGCGCCGATTTGTTTGCCGCGCTGCACTATGGCCAGGCTTCGGACACCTGGAGCGCCAACCCGCTGGCCAGCGCCGCCGTCCTGGCCACGCTGGACGAATTCGAGACCGGCGGCGTACTCGAAAACGCAGCCGAATTGAGCCTGGCTCTCGAGCGCGGGCTGCTGCGCCTGACCGAGTTGGGCCTGGTCGCCAACGTCCGCGGCGAGGGTTGCGTATGGGGCATCGAATGTGCGGGCGTCGGCACGCACGATGCCGCACATGTGGCTAACGCGTGCGTCGAGGCCTGCTACCTGGGCGATCGCTCAGGCCGGGCGATTCATCTCCTGGGGCCGCTGGCCGGACGCGTGCTGCGCGTGAGCCCACCGCTGACGATGGCCCCGCGCGACGCGACCTCCTATCTCGACGCGATGTACGAGATCTTTGCCGAGGTCCAACGGCGACTGTCGCCCGGCTGAGTTGTTCGACCCTTCGTGCCGGAATTCGTCATGACGACACAAGCTCGCCAGGCACGTGGCCACACCTATCGCCGCGGCGAAGCGGGTTATGAAGCCGCACGCCAGGCGGTGATGTGGAATCGCCGGGTGCCCGACCGGTTTCCCGACATGATCGTGCAAGCGAACGACGTCTACGACGTCGTCGCGGCAGTCGCTCTGGCCCGGCGCGAGCGACTGCGGCTCAGCGCGTGCTCGGGCGGCCATAGCTGGTCGGGAAACCATCTTCGCGAGGGCGGCCTGTTGCTCGACTTGTCCCGGCTCGACGAGGCGCATGTCGACGCGCAGCGACTGCGTGCCACGGTTGGGCCCGGGTGCACAGGCGCCGAGCTGGCCGGGATGCTCGTGCGGCAAGGGGTGTTCTTTCCGGCCGGACATTGCCGTGGCGTCGCCGTGGGGGGCTACCTGCTGCAAGGCGGTTATGGCTGGCACAGCCGGGCACTCGGTCCAGCATGCATGAGCGTCGAGGCCGTGGACGTCGTGACGGCCGACGGCGCGCTGGTTCATGCCAGTCCCGCGCAGAATGCCGAGCTGTATTGGGCCGCGCGCGGCGCAGGTCCAGGGTTCTTCGGCATCGTCACTCGATTTCACCTGCGGCTGTATCCACGGCCCAAGGTGATCGGGTTTGCCGCACAAACCTATCGCATCGAGCTGCTCGAGGATGTTTTCGGGTGGATGCACGAAGTCGGACCGCAGGTGCCGGTCGAAATCGAGCTGCAGGCGCTCATGTCGCGTCACACGCCGGGCGTGCGCGGCGCGGGGTTCACGGTCGTGGCCCCCATCTTCGCCGATGGCTATCGCCAGGCCTGGCGATTGTTGTCGTTTTTCAATCGCAATCCGCATCGCCGCCGCGCGAATTGGGCCGTGTCCTTCGTTCCCTCGGGCCTCGGACCGATGTACCGCGGTGTGATGTCGCACTATCCCGACGGCCATCGCTATGCGGTCGACAACATGTGGACTCACGCGACGTATGCCGAATTGCTGCCGGGATTGCGGCGGATTGCCGACACCTTGCCGCCGGCGCCGTCGCACATGCTGTGGATGAATTGGGCTCCGCCGAGCGAGCGCCCCGACATGGCCTATTCGATGGAAGACAACATCTACCTCGCGCTCTACTCGGTTTGGAAACACGCGCACGACGACCTGCAGTTCGTCGATTGGCCCGTCAGCCGGATGCGTGAAATGGAGCATCTGGCCACGGGCTGTCAGTTGGCCGACGAAAACCTGGGCCAGCGACCGGCGCGCTTCGCCACGGATAAGAACCTGACACGGCTCGACACTGTGCGCGCTCAATATGATCCCGACGGGCGATTCTATCCCTGGATGGGCCGGCCATGAGCAACACCCATCTGGCCGGACCACGCTACCTCGGCATGCGCCCTGGAGATCTTGACGGCAAGCCTTATGCCCGTCATTGGAACCCGACGTTGGGACCGCTCCCGTCGCATATCCACGAGGCGCTGCTCCAGGGTCCGATCGCTGGGCCGCTGTTGCCGCCCTGGGACGAAGCACCACGGATTTTCGAATCGGGCGAGCCGCTCGTGGACAACGCCTATTGCGTCGGGCCTGACGGCGCTCAGCGGATTGCGCTCGTGACCGACATGCCCGGCGTGTCGCCGAACATGATCGATTGGTGGTTCGGATGGCACAGCGACGAACCGCAGCGCTACAAGCTCTGGAACCCGCACGCCCATGTGCATGCCGAGTGGCGGACGCGGGCGGGGCGCGGCGCAGCCGGCCGTGACCGCTATGTCGGACAAACCTCGTGCGTCGACGAGTACGTCGGCAGCGAACTGGGCAGCTACGCGATTCAATTCCGGCCGCCGGAAGAATTCGGGCTCGATCCTCGCCTGCTGGCCGATCCGGCGCTCGCGACCGCCGTGTGCGCTCGCGTGGGCTTTGCCCGCGCGCCGATCGACATCGGCTATTTGATGCACTATGTCACGCGGACCGCGACGGGCTCGGTCATGCGTTCGCGGTTCTGGCTGGCGGGCTCGAATGCCGGCGCGCGAAGCGGCGGGCCGGTGGGAGCGCTGATGGTCGCGGCAGCCAAACGCGTGCTCAAGGCCCCGCCGGCGCTGAGCAGCGCTCTCTTGGTGCATTGCTCGCAGGAGATGTCGCACCTGGCGATCTTCTTGCCGGCGCTCTATGCAGAACTCGGCCAGGGCTCCTCCTAGCAGTCCGGCGCACGCTCCCCCGGGGGCTGCTAGGCTCCGCGGCGATACTCGACCACCACGCGGGTGGAAATGCCGCCGCGCGGCGTGAAGGCCGCGGTGAGCTTCATCCGCCGCGGCTGCGTGACACCGGCCACGTCGTCCAGAATGCGGTTGGTGATATGCTCGTAGAATACGCCCTCGTTGCGATATTGCTGCAAGTACAGCTTCAAGCTCTTGAGCTCGACGCACCGCCGGTCCGGCACATACTCGAACGTCAGGGTGCCAAAATCGGGCTGTCCCGTCTTGGGGCATACCGACGTGAACTCGGGACAAACGATTTCGATCGTGTATTCCCGCTCGGGGAACTGGTTGTCGAAGGTTTCGAGCATCTGGCGGAAGTCGGCGGGCATGCAGCAGGGCTCCTTTTCGGCTCGCGGCCATTCTGGCATGATGGCGCGCAACTGTGCAAACGATGACGACGAATGCTCCTCGAGCCGTGGTGTTATTGTCCGGGGGCCTCGATTCGGCCACCACGGCGGCGATTGCGCGCGCCGCGGGGTTCGAACTCGTCGCCTTGAGCGTCGATTACGGCCAGCGGCATCGATTCGAACTCGACGCGGCGCGGCGCGTGGCGCAGTCGCTGGGCATCGCCCGGCACCTGGTGCAGCGGCTTGACCTGTCGGCCTTTGGAGGCAGCGCGCTGACCGACGCGGCCATCGCGGTCCCCAAGGATCGAGCCGACGAAGAACTGACCGCCGGAATCCCTGTCACCTATGTGCCGGCCCGGAATACGGTGCTGCTGGCCTTGGGCTTGGCGCTGGCCGAGACGTGCGGCGCCGGCGACCTGTTCGTCGGCGTCAACGCGGTCGATTACAGCGGGTATCCCGACTGCCGACCGGAATTCCTCGCCGCGTTCGAGCGGCTGGCCAACCTGGCCACCAAGGCGGGCGTCGAGGGCCGGTTGCAGTTCCGCATTCATGCCCCCCTGGTGCATTGGACCAAGGCGCAGATCATCGAGCGCGGCACGCAATTGGGCGTCGATTATTCACTGACCCATACCTGTTACGACCCGAACGCACAGGGAGTGAGCTGCGGTCGCTGCGATGCCTGCGTCTTGCGGCTGCGCGGCTTTGCCGAAGCGGGCTTGACGGATCCGGTCCCTTACGCCCAATGAGAATCGCCGAAATCTTTCGTTCGCTGCAGGGTGAAGGACAATGGGCCGGCTCCGACAGTGTCTTCGTGCGCACCAGCGGCTGTAACCTGCGCTGTGGGTTTTGCGATACGCCGTATACCTCTTGGGAGCCCGAGGGCGACGATCTTGCGTTCGAAGAGATTCTCTCGCGAGCGTTGGAATTGGATGCCCAGCACGTGGTCATCACGGGCGGCGAACCGATGCTGCATGCCGAGCTGGTCCCGTTGACTGCGGCACTGCGCACCGCGGGGCGTGTGATCACGATCGAAACGGCCGGCACGCTCGATCTGCCGGTCACTTGCGACCTGATGTCGATCAGCCCCAAGCTATCGAACTCGACGCCCGATCCGTTGCGCGCTCCAAAGTGGCGCGAGCGCCACGAACGCACGCGTCAGCGGCCCGACGTGCTTCGCCGGCTGGTGCGGGACTACCCGTTCCAGTGCAAATTTGTCGTCGCAGCCGAGACGGATCTGGCCGAGATCGAAGACTTTCTCACGCGCATCCCGGAAATCGAGCGCGACCAGGTGTGGCTCATGCCTGAGGGTACCAACACGACTCGGCTGGCGGCGATCGGCACCTGGCTCGAACCTTACTGCAGGGCGCGTGGTTACCACTTCTGCCCGCGGCTGCACATCGCCTGGTTCGGGCCAGGCCGCGGCGTGTAGACCCGCACTCAGTGCGCCGAAGTATCGGTTGGTTGCGCTGCGTTCGAGGCCTCGGGTGCGGCGGCCGCCGGCTTGGGCCCATGTGGCACCAGCCGCGTCGCCGTCGTCAACACGAGGAATGCGCCGATCCCCACCAGGAGCAATCCCGCTAGATGCATGCCCAACAGCATGGGCTCATTACGATTCAATCCCTTGGTGGCGAACGAGAACATCGCATTGATCAGCGGGGCGAACCCAAACACCATCGGCATGACGTAGGCCGGCTTGCCACCGTAGTTGAAGGCCAGGATGATCCCCAGGGCCCCCACGGCGCCGGCGGTGCCCGCCAACAGGCTCCAACTCGTGCCCGAAAACGTCCAATGGCCCTGTTCGCCGCGCGTCATGAGCACGGCAATCGGCACCACGACGGCGATGATGAAATAGGCGATGCCCACGCACAGCAAAGGCCGCAACCGGCTGCCGGACATGCCCACCTGGCCGTTGTGCAACAGCGGTCCATAGAGCCCCCAGCACAACACCGTCAAGCCGATCGACGCCACCACCAGCACGGAATCTTTCATCGCTCTCTCGCAGATGGGTAAAGGTTCGGCGGGCGATTCTACCACCGCGGACGCCCGCTGGCGAACGCCAGGCACACGGCGGGAGGCCACGCGCCGCAGGGCGTTAATCTCCGCGCAGCGCCGCAATCAGTTGCTCCGACATCGCCGCTCGGACGGCGAACAAACTTGCCAGGAGTCCTGCCACGACCACGGCCGCCAGCGTCAGGCCAAGCGACTGCCAGGGCACCGTGGCGCGATGCAGGAGCCAGTGCGGCAGAACCGCCACGAGCGCCGCCACGACGCCGACGATCAGGCCCGTCGCCAGCAGCCACACCTGCTCCCAGAGGACCAGCTCGGCCACGCGTCCGCGGGCAAAACCGACGGCTTGCAACAGCGCCAGCTCGCCGCGCCGCTCCAGAACGTTGCGAAGCTGCACGGTGGCCAGACCGAGCGTGCCCAGCAGCAGCCCCAAGCCGCCGAGGCTTTGGAAGGTCGACAGGTACGTGTTCTGCACCGCCGCAAACCCGGCCAACCGGGTCAAGGTAGGCTGCGCGTCGACGCCGAAATCGCTCAAGTTCGATTCGAGGGCTTGTTGCACCGCCGCCGCATCCTGCGGTGGGGCGTCGACGAGCAAAATGCGAAACCCGCTCTGCGCGGGAAAAAGCCGCTTGAACTGCGACTCGGCAATCAACACGTCGCCTTGAAGAATGCTGTTTTGCAGCAGGCCGACGACTTCGAGCGTGATCGTGCCGCCTTGCCCGTCGTCGAGCGAAAACGTCGCCCCGACGCCTTGCCACAGGTGCATGCTGTACATGGCCGTATTGAAATCGATGACCGCGGGCACCCGCGGACGGCCGTGTTCATCCGCTGGTAACGAGCGTTCGAGCAGCCGCCAAGGATTGTCCGCCTCGTCGCGCGCGTGGGGGCCCACAGGCGGCGCCGTCTGCGCCCAGTCAAAGCCGCCGCGCTGGACCAGGTCAGGCGGCACGCCCAACACGCGCGGCTGGCGCGGCTGGTAAAGATTCAGGCAACTGGCGTCGTCGCCGGGCCTCACGCGCAGGGGAAAGATCTTCGCCCCGGCCAGCACCTGCTCGGCTTGCGGGCTGAATCCCAGATCAGCGCGTGCATCGGCGTCGTCAGGATTCACATACAAGGGATGATCCGATTCGGCCACCAGCGCAAAGCCGCCCGTACCGTCGGTGCGGCTGGGCACGTCGCCGGCCGGATCGATGCGAAACGCGCTCAGGGCCACGATCAAGAAGCACGCGACCGCCACCAAGGCAATCGTCAGCGCGCTGCGGCCCGCGGCACGCGCCGCGTTGCGCGCGGCAAGCAACAGCAGCCCACCGCCCGCGCCCAAGCCCAGCGCACCGCCCCCGGCGGCCAGCCACGACCAGATCCAGGCTAGCAGCGCGAACAGCGCCAGGGCACCGCTGCCAAAGAACGCTCCGGCCTGTTGTTCAGCCGTCAGCTCGCGCGAAAACACGGCCAAGGTCACGGCAGCCACCAGCGCCACCGCGCCCAGGGCCGCGGCCGCGAACGAACCGCGCGACGAACCCAACCGCGGCGCGGTCATCTCGCCGGCCAGCAAGCGACGCACCGACACCCGGCCCGCGCTCCACACCGACCAGGCGATCGCCAGCAGGGCGACGAGCGTACCGCTGGCCGCGCCGATGAGCAGGCTCTGCGGAGTCACCGTCAATTGCAGGGCATTGGTATTCACCGCATCGCGCCACCAGGTGCGCAAACCCGCCAGCATCAGCCAGGCGTAACCCACGCCCGCCGCCGCTCCGAGCAGGCCGCCCAGCACCGTCACGACGAGCGCCTCGAGGACGAACAAGCGGCGCACCTGCGCGGCGCGCAATCCGAGCGCCAGCAGCATTCCAACTTCGCTGGCGCGGCGTTCGATGCCCAACCGGAACAGCAACGCGACCAGCATCACCGCGGCCGCGATCAGGAAAAAGCTGAATCCCAGGAACAGTCCGGCGAACGGCGTCGTCCCTTGCGCGGCGATCAGCCCTTGGCGCTTGATCGGCGCAAACGACATGCCCAGCTCGGCGCTGTCGAACTGCAGGCGCCGGGCAATTTCCCCCTGCAACTCGTCCGCCGCTTCGGGCGTACGTTCGTCCGGCACCGGCATCGCCAGCGACGTCAGACGGCCAAAGCGGCTGCCCCAGAGGCGCTGGCCGGTGGCCAGGCTGACGAACGCTTTGGGAGTGCCCCGATGCTCGTCCCAATAGGTTTCGTCCTGCTCGCGCACGCGCTCGGCATGAAACGGGAAAGGCGGGTCCCAATCGGCGATCGACTCCTGATCGGTGACACCGCGGACCTCGGGGGTCAAAGCCGGATCGTCGGCCGCGCCGCTCATCGGGCAGACCGCCTTCAGGCTGAATTCGGCCGTTCGTTCGCGCACCTCGCCGTGGGTGCTTTCCGGCTCGAAGTAGGTGATCCGGACCACGTCGCCAGGCGCCAGGCCGCCCAGGTCGCCAGCGGCCCATTGATTGAGCACGATCTCGTCATCAGCCAGCGACCCGATCGGCTCACCCGCCGGATCGACCAAGGGTCCCCAGGGCGGCTGCTCGTCATAATCGACGGCCGCGATGGTCGAGTAGGGAATCTCCCCCTGGCCAGCAGCGATCGAATTCGCCAGGTAGGCGAGCACGCCGCGGGGTTCCCACGGCGCCAGTTGTTTGAGCGCCGTACGCTCGATCGCCGGTGCAATCATCAACCGGTCGCTTGCCAAACGCACGTAACCGCGTTTGGTCACCTCGACGGCCAGGCCGTAGTCGGATAGCTCAGGGCGGAGCGCTGCGGCCAACTGGGCATCGGCCGCCTCGGGGGCCGGCTGCTGCGGATCGTTGCCCAGGGCGAACAAGGCGTTCACGCGCCCGGGCTCCTCGAGCGCCGCCTGGAGCGTGGCCAGGCTGACGAAGGCCACCAACGATTGGCGCTGCGAAGGCCGGAGAGCGAATTGCCCCAGGCCACGATTGGGAATCACAGCTTTGATCTGCAGCCGCCGGCTGCGCACCGATTCCGATTTGCGTCCCCAGGGGCTATCGGGCGGTACGTCGGGCGAAACCGGGATTCGCAGCAAGAGCTCGTCCCCGATCTTCACGCCCAACTCGCCGGCCAACGCCTCATTGATCACGGCTTCGGTCGCCGCCAAGGGCAGGGGAGGGCCGCCCGCGCCGGCCTGCGCGAATTGCTCGTCGCACCCCAAGACGTTGACGCCGTTGGCCCGCGTGCCGGCCGCCGGGTTCTCGACCGTACCGCGCAACACGATCGCCGGCACCACCGCGGCGAAAGTCCCGGGCACGATCTTGTCGCTCGCGACCTCACCGGCCAAGGCCGCCCGGAAAAACCGGTCGGCGATGAGCGCCTGGTCGATGTTGCCAAGCCGTTCCAAGGTCAGCGAGCGCAGGCTGCCGGTCACCGAATCGCCGACGATCAAAGCGCCGGTCAAGACCGCGGTACCGGCGACGACGCCCAGTAGCACGGCGGCATGCATCGATGCGTAATGCACCAACCCACGTCCGGCCAGGGTCAGCAGATTCATGGCACGTCTCGCTCGAGCACCGGAGAGGCTTCGCGCAGACGGCCCGCGTCGAGTTCGAGCCGCCGCGGCATCAGCGCCGCCAGCTCGAGGCTGTGCGTGACCACCACGGCGATCATCTGTTCCTGCTGCTGCAGCTCCAGGAACAACTGCGAGACGCTCGCCGCGGTCGTCCGATCGAGATTGCCGGTCGGCTCGTCGGCCAGGAGCAGGGTCGGCCTCAACAACAGCGCCCGGGCAATCGCCACGCGCTGTCGCTCGCCGCCGGAGAGTTCAGCGGGACGATGATCGGTCCGGGCCGCCAGGCCCACGCGGTTGATCAATTCGCCGGCCCGTGCGACGTGCTCAGCCGTCGCCGATCCACCGGCCAGAGCGGGGACAAGCACATTCTCGAGCACCGAGCACTGCGGCAGCAGGTGATGGTCCTGGAACACGAAGCCGATACGTCGATTGCGAAACGCCGCCAGAGCCTGCGGAGCAAGCGTGTAGGGGTTCTCGCCGCACAGCTCAACGGTCCCTGAAGTGGGCGCTTCGAGCCCACCGAGCACATGCAGCAATGTGCTCTTGCCCGAACCGCTGGGGCCCAAGACGGCGACCGCTTCGCCGCGGGCCAGGGAAAGCGAGCAGCCGCGGAGGATCTCCAGCGGCTCGCCGCGAGTGGGATAGGCTTTGCAGACGTCGCGCACCAGAAGTTCCGTCATGCGTGATCCTCGACGCGTGATTCGCCAGCGCAACAGACGATCATCTCAACATAGCGATCGAGACCGTACTCCTGAAAGATGCGAGGCGCACGACCGACAGCGCACAGCTTGCCTAATCGCGCGCGCCGGTTGGCCAGCTTCAGGCTGAGCGGCCTATTCGGCCGGCCCGCCTAATCGAAGGGCCCGCCTAACCGACGGGCAATGTCGGCCGAAATGGCGATGGCCTCGATGCCGCCGGTCTCGGTGATCCGGCAACAAACGGCCGTGATGGTGCCGCGGGCGACTTCGCGCGCGCCGTGACGAAAGCGGAAGTCGTACGTCACGCTCTTCGTGCCCAAGCGGGCGATCTGAACCTCGATGTCCAGCAGGTCCTCGAACTTGACGGACCCGGTATAGTCGCAGTGTACGGCCACGCGGGGCCAGGACAACTGCTGCCCCAGGTCGTCGCGCATCAGCACGCTCAAGCCGCGCGACCGCAGCAGCTCGTGTTCGGCCTCCTCCATGTAGCGAAAGAAGGCCGTGAAATGCGCAATGCCTGCCGCGTCCGTGTCGTGCCATTCGACGCGCCGTTGGGTGGAATAGACTTCGCTCATCACTTCAACCGCCTCCCAGCGCGGTAGCCGATACCCCTGCGGGACCAGGCTCGCCCGCGACGAGCCTCCGGTAAACTTCGAGCGTGCGCAAGGCCATGGCCGGCGCCGTATAACGATCGCGCACCGCGGCTGCGGCTTGCAGGCCCAGGGCGTGGGCCCGGGGCAGATCGAGCACCAACTCGGCAATACAGTCGGCCAGGCTCGGCACGTCGCCTGCCCGCGACAGCAGCCCGCCGCCCGTGTCGCGAAGTAGTTCCGGAAAGGTGCCGTGGTCGGGCACGACGACCGGTACGGCGTTGGCCCAGGCCTCGAGAATCGAGAGGCCTTTGCTTTCGCGGTAGACGGTCGGCACGCTCATCACGTCGAGCGACTGCAGGAAGGCGATCTTCCCGGCGCGGTCGACTTCGCCGACGAAATCAAACTGGTCGGCCAGCCCAGCCGCCGCGATCCGCTGGCGTTGCGCCTCGAAATAGGCCCGGTCACCCGGTCCCAGGTAACCGGCGACGCGCAGGCGCAAAGGCGGCAGATCGGCGCGCTGGGCCAGCAGCAGAAAGGCGTCGACAAGCGCGTGAAGTCCCTTGTCCGGGCAGATCCGCGCCAAGTAGCCGATCTTCACCGGTTGCGCCCCACCCGGATGCGGCGCCCGGGGGGCATGTCCGGCCAACTTGAGCCCGTGCGGCACGACCGCGATTTTTTCGGCCGGTACCTGTAGGTAATCCTGCATGTAGTCGGCGTAGTAGCGGTTCAGCGCCACGAATGCGGCTGCGTCGGCGGCACGTTTCTGCAACTCGTCACGGGCACGCGAGCGATGCGGCTCGCGCAGTTTGTCGAGAAAGATGTCTTCGCCCGACAGCGTCGCGACGACCGGCACGCCGAGCTGGTGTCGAATCGCGCCGGCCATGCCCAAGAGCATCGCGTTGGACAGATGCACGACGTCGGGCCGCGCCTCGGCGGCCAGCCAGGTGACGAGCTTGTCGAGTTCCTTGCGCTGGTTGCCCTCGGCGCCGCGCAGCATCGACACAGTCAGCTCGCCCAAGTCGGCCGGGTCGGTCGCGCCGGCGCGTCGGGTAAGCCAGTTGATCAGCCCCGGCGAGTCGAGCCAGCGATCGACGAACCAGGGCGTCTTGCGAAACAGCGGAGAGAGCTGTTGGAGGTAGACGTTGATACCGCCGAAGAAGATCCGCCCCTGGCTCTGCGGCTCTTCGTCGACGCGCAGCGGCGTATACGTCGGCACCAGCAGGGCATCGGCCCCCTGGGCAATGAGCGCGGCCACCAGCGTGTTGTCGTGCAGGCAAGAGCCGCAGTACATGCCCCCTGCGCCGGCGCCCAAGTAAACGATTCGCATCGGCGGCTCGCTACGGTTGGTTGCCAGGAGCCGCAACTTCCGGCTCGGGCACGACAATCTCCAAGAGCTCGATTGCCGGGCGGCCGTCGACGTCGATCATCGCGGTCCGGCCAAAGGTTGTGCGGGGCCCCTGCAGCCCGAACATCTTTTGCAACTCTGGCCCTGGCTCGACGCGCCACAGCGACAGCAGATGGATCTGCCGCATGACGTTGTGTTTGATCAGGATGTGCCCCAGGGGCGTCTGCTCTTGCAGGATTTCGTCGCGGATTTCCGGCGCGATCAGGTCGAGCGCGATCCGCATGATCCCGAACTGCACGACCGCACCATCGCTCTTGCGCTCGAGCAAAATCTGCCGGGCGTAGTGGCTCGGCGTCGCTTTGCGCTGCAACACGCGGACGCCCACGGGCCCCCGATGGTGGCGCTCGACGGTGACCGTCATGTGGTGTTCGTGCGCCAGCAAGGTGCGATACACCGCGGGCATTCGATCCGGATCGACCGGACTGAACTTGCCCAGGTCCTCAACCTTGGCCGAAAAGAACAGGACCAGCGGAGTCAGCAGGGAGAAAGGATCGGCAAGCGCGTTCACGTCGGGAGGTTCTCGTCGCGCGAGAGGAACCCTGCTTGGCAAGCGGCCAGCCCGGGGGGGCGCGACCCCGGCGGTGCTTTCCGCCGCGGCGGGAACCGCCGGCCGGGACTTGCCGCGGGGGCTGCTAGGCGCCACTGTGCAGGGCGATCTTGGGGTGGGTCTCCGCGCGCCGCGCCCGGCTCAGGTAGGACCCCAATGCCAGAACCGCGGCAGCGACCGGGTACAGACGCTCATAATACCACAGATGGCCAAACGTCAGACCCAGCGGCGACGGCTCGCGATGGCGGCCGTCGATGGTCGCATCAACTAGCCAGTTCAAACCGGCATGGAGAACCTCGTCAGCGGCCACGTTATCGCCCGCGCTCATCAACGCCTCACATGCGGCGGCCGTTTCCTCGACGCTCGACACCAGTTCGCGCTTGCGCCGAGGCTGCACCGCGTCGCCTCGCCCCCCCCACCCGCCGTCGCGGTTCTGTCGGCCGACCAACCAGGCCAGGCCGCGCTGCGCTGCCTGAGACTTTTCCAAACCCAGCGCTTGGTATGCGGCCAGTGCGCGTGCGGTCCCGCAAAGGGCACCTGCTTCGCGCGGCTGATGGGGGTTGCCCAAGCTGTTGGCCAGCCAGCGACCATCGGGCTGTTGCTGCGCGGCAAGGTAGCTCAAACCACCGGTCAGCGCCGCCGAGATACGGGCCAGCAGCTCGCCGGCTGCCGCCGTCTCGACACGCGCGTCCGGCGCGGCGACGACAGTCGGAAATGGCAACGTCGCCACTTCGTCGGTATCGCTGGCCGTCCAGAGCCGCCGCCACGCGACCAAGGCCTCGATCGCGCGCGCGGTGGCATCGGTCGTGCTGCGATCGAAAGGACACCGCCCCTCGCCACGCGCGAGCAGCGGCCAACCGCCATCGTCATTTTGTTTCGCTAACAGCCATTCCAAGCCGCAACGCGCGGCTTCGCGCAGTCGATCGGTGTCGGCCTCGGCATCGTTGTCGATCCAATGGGCCAGCGCCAACGACACGCCGGCCGTGTCGAGCGAGTTCGGCAATGCGTGCTCAGATTCGCTCCAGCCCCAGCCTCCGGGCGCGACTTCGGCACTGGACCTCGGATCGCGCTGTTGTGCGGCCAAGAGCCAGGCCAGGCAATCCAATTGGGAGATGTGCTCGCCGCCTGCGGCCAACGCGTCGAGTGCCTGCGCAGTGTTGCGCACGGCCAGGTTCGCCGTCACCGGCCACGAACCGTCCGGTCGGGCCGTGGTCAACAACAGGTCGATGCCGCGACGGACCAGCGGATGATGAACTTGATTCAATGCAGCCAGGCTCATCACAGCCAGGCTCGCGAGCGGAATCGCCTCGAAAGTCCGGCCGCCGGGCTCAAGCTGCTCCAAGGTGTCGAGCGCCGGCTGCCGCGCGAAACGGCGCAACAGGTTCGTCAGCGGGTTCAGCGGACGGCGATGCGCGAAACGCACCAGACCCAAGGCGACCTGCGTTGCGGTCGCATACTCGTACCCTGCACGACCCAGCGCGCGGCGCCACGAACGAGGCGCGGCCGTCCACTCGAACGGCAGTGAAGGGATATCGTTCCAAGCGATCTGTCCGGCCAAGGCACTGCAAGTCATGACCGAAACGGACCACAGCGAACTCCGGCCGAGGCGTTTCTTGAGCGTGGACGTACCACCGGCCTGCTGCACGTAGGCACGCGCGCGGTCCAACAGGTTGGCATGCCCTGCCGGCACCGCGGTCAAACTGAACGCGGCCCGGACGAGGATCGTCGTCGCCAGGTTCGAGGGGCTGCAGTCGGTGTCGCCCCAGCCGCCATCGGCGTTCTGCCGATCGGCAAGCCAGCGCAAGCCTGCAAAGATCAGCCGGCCCCAGGCATCGGATTCGGCATCGGTGAAGCCGCCCGGCCCCTGTGCCGAGTGGCGCTGCACTAGCGACAAGGCACACACGGCCGTGGCCGTCGCCGTCGGCGAACTGCTCAGTTCGCCATGCCAGTGGCCGTCGGGCGTAACCGCGGCAATCAAGTCTCCACGGGCCACGTCGTAGGCCCGTTGCAGCCGATCAAGGTCGACCATGAAAACTGTCCGCTCGACGAGTCACACGTCGGAGCGTACCTGTTAGATAGGCGTTGTCCCGGGTGCGTGGCTGCAGGCGAATGCCGGGCGTTGAAAAGCGGTTTACCACGTCGGACGGGCGCAACAATCGAAGGTGAAGCCAGAAGACATTTTAAACCGTGGTGCCGAAACCTGTCGAGTTGCCGGGTCCCTAGCACTGGGGGGAAAGCTGCCAGCGGTGGCGCAAGCCCTACTGGCCCAAGGTAATGTGCGCGGTCTGGATCAGGTATAGCGAACGCCGCGGAACTGCGGTTCGAAGAGCTCGGCCATGAGACCGTCGACGCGCAACAAGCCAGCACGCGTCAATTGGATCGCGCCGTCGGCGATGTTGGCGTATTCGTCGGCAACCATGCGGTCCCAGACTTCGCGCCATTTCTCGACGATGTCGACGCCGAACTTGTCGCGGAAATAGCCGATTTCGAGCCGCCCCGTCTTGAGCTGCAAGACGGCTTCGCGAATCAATAACTGCTCCGGCGACAATCGCAGCCCACGGAACAGCGGCAAGCGTCCTTCGTCAATGGCCGCGAGGTAGGGCCCCCAATCGGGCAGGTTCTGATAGTGGACGCCCGAGGCATGCCCGAAACTCGCGACCCCGGTGGCCAACAGGTCGCTGCCGTGCCAAAGGTTGTCGCGATAACTGAAGTTGACGCCGCCGGTGTCGCGCACAATCGTGTAGCCGCTGGACACCTTGTAGCCGGCCGCGAGGAAAACGTCGTAGGCGTAATTGACCCACGCCCGCTTGGTCGTCCAATCAGCCACGGGACTGGCCGCTTGCTGTTCGAGAATGGCCCGCGAGTAGACCGTGTTGTACGGGAGTTCCATCTGGTAGATGGTCACGCTGTCGGGATCCATCGCCAGCGCTTTGTGGACGTTTTCGCGCCAGGTCTCGTCGGTTTCGCCGACCATGCCGGCGATCAGGTCGATGTTGACGTTGGGAAATCCCGTGGCCTTGATCCAGTCCCAGGCGCGTGTGATTTCGGCGCTGAGATGGGCCCGACCGTTTTCTTCCAGGATCGCGTCATTGAGATTCTCGACGCCCAGGCTCAAGCGCGTCACGCCCAGCTCGCGCAGGGTCTGCAGTTTGGGCTGCGAGAGCGTCCCCGGCTCGCACTCGAAGGTGACCTCTTCGGCCTGGTCCCAGTTGATGTTGGCGCGCAGCCGATCGACCAGCGAGGTGAGCTGACGGGCACTGAGAAAGCTCGGCGTGCCGCCGCCGAAATAGACGAACCGAAACGGCCGCCCGCCCATGACCGGCAGCCGGCTGACCAGTTCGATCTCGCGCGACAAGGCGCTGACGTAGGCCTCGACGTCCTGGGCGTTCTTGTCCGTATAGACGCGGAAGTAGCAGAACTTGCAGCGCTTGCGGCAAAACGGAATGTGTAAGTACAGTCCCAACGGCACTTCGCGCGGCGGGCTGTTGAGCGCCGCTTCGACCGCGGGCAGTTCCTCGGCGTTCCACTGCGAAAACGGCGGGTAATTGCTGACGAAGTAGCTGCCGACTTCAGTCCGCGCAGTCTCGGTAGCCATGCGTACACGCACCAGGTGGGGATCGTCGGGCGGGGGAGCAACTCGCTGTATTCTAGCAGCGCGTGCGACCGAAGCGGCGCGTGTGTCCAGCGGCGGTCAGGGCTTCGCTCCGAAGCAGAGCAAATCGCCCGAGTCGGTGCCGATCACCAGGTGCCCGTCGACCACGGCAGGCGAGCCGGTGAAACCCGCGCCGGCGTCGTAGTCCCAGACCACTTCGCCCTTGGTCACATCGACCGCATAGAGTCGTCCATCGGCCGAGCCGATCAACGCACGATCGCCGACCAGGACGGGCGAGCCGTCGATGCGCCCGCGCGTATTGACTGACCAGAGTTCGTGGCCTGTGGCGGGGTCGAGTCCGTGGATCATTTTGTCGCGGCCCCCAAGGACGGCGATCGTCGGCGTCAGAGCTGCCGAGCCGTGGAAGGGGAAGTTGCGCTTCGGGTGGCGCCACGTCCAAATCGCTTCGGCCTTGCGCCAATTGACGCAGTACACCGTCTCGCCCTGGGTGCCGAAGATCGCCACGTCGCCCAGGACCGCCGCGGTGCAACCGGTGGGGGCGAGAATGTCGACGGCCGCCGACTCTTGACCGGTCGTGAGATCGACGATGTGGAGCTTGCTGTCGCAACCGGCCACGAACGCGCGATCTTCAACCACGGTCGGCGAGCATTGAATCATGTCGCCGGTGGTGAACTTCCAGGCCTGCTCGCCCGATTGGGCGTCGAGACAATACAGGCTCGCGTCCTGTGAGCCGATCAACACCTTGTCGCGCCAGAAGTTTGCGCCGGCGTTGATCTCGGCGCCCGTTTGCAAGGGCGCCTTCCAAGCCGGTTGTCCCGTCGCGGCCGCCAGGGCATAGAAGCGCCCCTCGGTGTCGCCGGTGTAAACAATGCCGTCGCGAACCGCGGCCGGGGCATTGAAACCAAGCTCGCTGAAAAATTTCCAACGATCCGCGCCGGTTGCCAGATCGAGCGCGTAGAAATTGCCGTCGTACGAGCCGACGTAGACGACACCGTCGACAATGGCCGGGGTGCTCTCGAAGCCGCCGTTCTCGAAGGTGCGCTTCCAGAGCAATTCGAGTTTCTCGGGGAGCTTGGCGCTCGACACCCCGGTGCCGCGCGGCGTGCCGCGGAAGATAGTCCAGTTCTGACCGTCCGCCGCGTCGACCGTCGCCTGGCTGAGATCGGCCGAACCGGTCAGCCGTACCTGCGGCAAGACAGGCGGCCGCGAGCGGTTTTCCTCCGCCTGCGGAGTGTTCGGCGGCGCGCTCGCTGGCGGTGGCGCTGACGCCGGCGTTTGGGGCGCTGTGGCCGGCGCCGGGGCGCTGGGAGCTGCTGCGGCCGTCGCTGCAGAAGAATCGGCCGCCGGGCGTCCGCAACCCATGCAGAGCAGGCCTGCGATCAGCAGCGCGACGGACGTGGCAGGGGCCAGATACTTGCGACCGGGTAGCTTGGCGTGCACGGCCATGGGATCTGCCTCGCTTCGTTTAGCTCGCCCCCAAGGCGGCATTATAGAGGGCCAACAACTCGGCCTCGCCGACCGGGCGCGGATTGAAGGTGCCGGTCCATTGCTTGGCCGCCTCGACGGCCAGCTCGTACAGCGCGTCGGCCGGGACACCCAACTCATGCAGCGTCGTTTTCAGTCCCCCGCGCTGGGCCAGCCGGGTCAAAAACTCGCTCAGCCCGATCGAACCTTCGCTCGGCGACGGTGCATCGGGTACCGCGGCAACGGCGGCCAGCAATTCGCAGTACCACTCGAACACCTGCGCGTCTTCGCCGTTGAAGCGCACGACGTGCGGCAGCATCACCGCAATGGCCTGACCGTGTGGAATGTCGAACTTCGCCGTGAGTGGATTGGCCAGGGCATGTGTTGCGCCCAACATCGAGTTTTCGATGGCCATGCCGGCGATGCAGGCCCCCAACTGCATGCCGCCTCGGGCCTCGACATGATTGGGCTCGGCCAGCACGCGCAAGTAGTTGGTCGCCAGCAACCGGAACGCTTCGCGGCTGAAGACCAGCGAGAGCGCGTGCCGCCTGCGGGTCACCCAGGTCTCGACGGCGTGCGAAAGCGCGTCGTAGCCTGTCAGCGCCGTGACGCTGACCGGTTGCGTGAGCGTGGTCAGGGGATCGATCAGCGCCACGCGCGCGGCGGCCCGGCGATCGCCGCAGGCCATCTTGACATGGGTCTTCGCGTCGGAGATCAGCGCAAACGACTGGGTCTCGCTACCGGTGCCGGCGGTCGTCGGCACGGCGATCAACGGCAGCAACTTTCCTTGTGCCTTGTTCAGTCCCCAGTAGTCCTGCATCCGCCCGCCGCCGGCGTGGACGAAGTTGATCCCCTTGGCGCAGTCCATCGAGCTGCCGCCGCCCAGGCCGACGATCAATTCGGGTTGAAATTCCGCGGCCAGTTGCCGGCCGGATTCGACGTGCTCATCGGTCGGGTTTTCGTGCACCCCGGAGAACAAGCGCGTCTCGACACCGGCGGCTTCCAGGGCGTCGAGGCCGCGCCGCGCGTGGCCGGCGTGGATAACGCCCTCGTCGCTGACCACGAGCGCTCGCCGCGCGCCGAACTCGCGGGCCAACTCGCCCAAACCAGCCAATCGCCCCGGGCCGAACAAGACCCGGGTCGCCATTTGGAAGTCGATCATCTCCATGGGGGCAGGCCGTTCTCGTCCGTTTTCACGGTCGGGCGGAATCGCGGCAGGGCAGGGCGGCAGCGCGGCCTAACGCGGCGCTAACGCTGCGACGCGGTCGGCGGGCAATTGGTAGGCGCGGGCACGGAACAGGAATTCGACGATGTTCCCTTCATGCGGTTGCAGCCAATCGAGCTTGATCGTCGGGATCGGCCCGATATTCAAGCGATCGATGTGCGTGGCATCGCTCAGAGCTTGCTGCCACGCGGGATCCTCGGTGATGGCCGAACAGACGAGCGTCGGCCCGATCTTTTCGAGCATCTGTGCCTGGGGACACTCGACCACGGTGGCAAAGGGGAACATGAACTCTTTGCGGACTACGGCCGCCTCGGGCGAACGGCTGTGGATGATCGTCGGGCGGAGATATGCGCAGCGTTCGCGCTCGACCAACCGTGGGCCGAATCGCTCGGTGCAATGCTCGACGCCGGAATCCTTGAGATCCGCTTCGATCATTTTCCACACGGCCTGAGCGACACCCGGCACCGTGAACGCCGCCAGGCCGGCCTGCGGGTCTTCGGGCGGCAGGGGCTCGATGGGCCCGATCCGCTCGGCGAGCGCGGCGGCGATTTCGCGCGTGTGGCGCGAGGCCCAAATACCCGAGCAGTTGATGCACCCGCGGCCGCTGTTGGCATAGATGCTGTCGACCATCAGGTCGAGATACTTTTCCCACTGATCGACCACGTCGTCGCCCAGCAGAATCTTGCTGAAGCCCGGGCCGTGTACCTGGACGCGCGGATTGCCTTTGTAGCGTTCGACCGTGGCCTCGCCGCCGAAGATCATCGTCCGCTGGCAGGCGGAGACGACCGCTGCCCCGACGTCGGCACCGCCCGGATAGATCGAGATCGCTTCGGCCGGCACTCCAGCCTCGGCAAACGCGGCCGCCATGCGATACGGCGTCCAAGGCTCCTGGGGACCTGGCTTGAGAACCAGGCCGATTTGCATCGGGATCACCGGCAGCCAGAGCGTGTGTACGCCCGGCGAATTGCTCGGCAACACCAGCCCCAAGGCCGGCGACTGTGCCTGATAGCTGACGACGATCCCCCGGCTCTCCACGCCATAGCCGCGCGACAAGATCCGCAGATCGAGCCCGCGCGTGAGCGCGTCGAGCATTTGGCCCATGTGCGACAACACGAAGAAATTCTTCTGCATGTTGGCTTTGCACATGTGCTCCGGCAGACCGGTCGAAGCAGATTGCGCGCGGGCAAATTCAGCGGGGCTTTGCGTACCGTCGCCCAGCGCCAGCGTGCCGTTGAGGTACAGCTCGCCGGCGCGTGCCACGCGCTTGGCCAACTCGTCCGGATCGATTGCTCGCAGCACGTCGCGCGCCCGGGCCGCTTGCCGGATGTCGCGCTCGACGAGTCCGCCGGTGGCCTGGCTCACCTTGGCGATCGGCTCGCCCGTGGCGAAGTGCAGGACCTGGTCGACTTCGAGCGAGTTGTACGGCTTGCCCCAGCGCAAAACGGGAAGGTTCAACATGCTCTTGTTCCGTTCGTGCCCAAAAAGGACTGTCGACGAGGCGCCCGGCACCGGGCCGTTAGTAGACCCCGACCGTGGTTGCCTCGGCCAACTCGTGGAACGGACGCACGCCGCTCACGCCGTCCCAGGGATATTTCTCGTAGGGCAACTCGCGCTCGCCCTCGTCGCGTTCCATAAAGCCGGGCACGAAGAATTCCTTGGTCAAGGTGGTCAGCTTGACGCGTCCGGTTTGCCCATAGCCCACCGGTCGGCTGTAGTCTCCGAACTCGACGACCTCGATCACGGCCCGCGGTTGCGGCGCATAGTAGGTGATCTTGTAGCCATCGGCCGGCGTGACGGGCTTCGAGCAGGCCAGGCCCATCAACGTGTTGCCGTAGGTGGGCGTCATGTACACGCCGTCGAGGAACTCCTCCATCGCGAACCGCGTCCACTGCGGCGTGAACTCGGTGCCACCCGAGAAGATGCCCGTGATGCCGGCCTGACCGATCGACGAGCCCCGTTTCTCCAGCGCCAGAGCGAGTGACTCCAGCAGCTTCGGCGTGGTGAACATGCAGCGGATATCATGGCCCGCGCTGAGAATCGTCAGGGCCTGATCGATGCAGTGCTGCTTGTAGGCCTCGAGATGCTCCATCCACCCCTTCTTGATCAACTTGATCACCCACCGCGGGTCAAGATCGACGCAGAAGCAGATCCCGCCGCGGTGTTGGCACAAATGTTCGACGGCCAATCGCAACCGCCGCGGGCCCGAGGGTCCGAGCATCAGCCAGTTCGAGCCGCGGGGAAAGTATTCGTCCGGCAGCGTGTCGCTGAACAGCGAGTAATCGGTGCGGAAATCGTCGATCGCGATCCGGCTCTTGGGAATACCCGTGGTGCCGCCCGTCTCGAACACGTAGATCGGCCGGTCTTGAAACGCCTGAGGTACCCAGCGACGCACCGGGCCGCCGCGCAGCCATTCATCCTGAAACTCGGGAAACTTCTTCAGGTCGTCGAAGTTCTTGACCTCTTTGAGCGGATCGAACGACAGTTCCTTCGCCTGCTCGAGCCAAAACGGACACCCGGTCGAGGGGTGGAAGTGCCATTGCACGATTTCGTACGCGTGAGCGTCGAGCTTGGCACGGGCGTCGGCCACGGGTCCGGCCAACTTCGAATCGAGAGACGTTGTGGGGGTGGACATGCGCGGGGTTCAAGCAGGGCAGGTGAGGGAGTTGTGGCGCGGCGAAAACGGCATCGGCCTCAATCGCCAGGCCCGGCAGGCGACGATAGCCGACGCCTGCACGCCACGCAAATTGTTCTAGCCCGCACGGCTCAAGCTGGCTAGAGGCCGGAAGTTGGGCGCGGGGAATCAGCTTGCCGCGCCGAACGCTTTGACCAGCCATCGCTCGACAACCGCGGTCAATTCCTGGCGCGCCGAGGCATAGAAATGGTCCGCATCGGCGATCACCGCGACCTGCGTCGGCGCGTTTCGGTTCGCCGTGGCCGACAGCAGCCGTTCGGGCGCACCGTGAAACGCCACGTTGGCCGGCATCCGTACTTCGGCCGCGCCGAACGTGACCAGCAGCGGCCCCGAGTACCGCGCGACTGCAGCCAACAGCTCGTAGCGCCCGTCGGGACCGTACTTGTCGAGGAACCCCCGCGCCGTGACGAGATAAGGGAACGGAAAGGTCGCCTCGATCAGCCCGTCGGGCTCGCCGCGATCGGCCAATTGCCGTGCCTGTTCGTAGGTCGCCAGGAATTCCGCCCGCCTGGGTCCCGCCAAAAACGCGGCATGCGACAGCGACGGCGGTGAAATGGCGACGATGCACTGGGGCACGGGCTGCTCGCCGCCGGCTGCATAGTAGATCGACTTGAACCCGCCCAGGCTGTGTCCCAAGAGCCCCACGCGGGCGTATCCCAATGCCTGGGCCCGTGCCAGCCAGGCCCCCAGGTCGAGCCTGCAATCGTCGACGACTTCATAGGCCGCGCCACCTTTGCGCGGACCGAACGGCGTGGACAACGTGCACATCGCATCGTGGCCGCGTGTGTTGACGACGATGGTGGCGATGCCTCGTCCGACGAGCGACTCGGCCAGGTTCGTCAGGAGCGTCGAAGCGTAGAAGTTGCTCCCCGTGCCATGCACGCAGACCAGTGCGTCGAGCGCCAAGCTGCCGGCCGCGGCCGGGCGATAGTGGGCGCCATCGAGCCGGACTCCATCGGCAGCGGTTGCGGTGACCAGCTCGACTTGCATGACGGGGGTAACGCGAGACGAGGCCAATCAACGGGCCGGACAAGCGCACCGCCGCCCGGCAGGGCAACCGCACGGGCCAACGAGCACGATCAGCCGTCGGCGGTGGAAGCCGGCGCGCTCAGTTGCGAGAGCACCTGAATCACGCCATTGAGATGTGCCAACCGCGGTCCGAAACGATCGACGAATTCGGTCAGCATGAACTCACCGTCCATGAGCGTGTCGCCGTTTTCGCGGACCTCGGTCACGAGCGAGTCGAGAAACTCGGTCTGCACCCGGCTAAGCGTCTCGGCCGCCAGGCGACACTTCTGGGCCAGGCGGGGATTTGACTGCCGCCATTGGCCTAATTCCTGCTGCCGCTGGCGCTGGGCCGAGTTCTGGTGCGTGACCAGTTCCTCGAGCAGCTCGTTGTTGCGGTCGAGCGCCTGCAGGATTTGCCGAAGAAGTTGACTTTGAGCGTCGTGCAGGTTGGCCGACACGGGCTGGCTGGAGCTCGTGCCGGCAGAAATGTCGACTTGGGTGAACAATTCCGCTTCGGGCTGGCGATCGCGGCTCATAGGCTACGCAACTCCTTGAAGAACCCCGAGTATACCCAGCCGGTGCGCGAAAAGTCGAGTACTCGGCGCGGGCTGACGGTCGAAACCAGCGCTAGCATGGGGTGCTCAAGTCGACCGATCGGTGCGGTCGATACCCCCGGTTGACGTCCCGGCGGACCCGGGACGCCGCTGCCCCTTGCCGTCCCGCCCCCGCCGGAGTTCGACATGCTAGTGCGCGACGCCCGGTCGCCGGCGGCCCTGGGATTCTTGACGGTCGTCGATCTGCCCGAATCGGGGCTGGTCGGCGGCTATCTGGTCTTAAACGCGGCTGGCAGGCCGTTGGAATTCCACTGCACGGCCCCCGTGCGCCCCAACCGGGCCCAGGAGATTCTCTACGGCCCGACGCTACGGCCCTATCTCTATGGCGAGCAGATCGGCCGCACTTTGATGACCAAGTCAACGGCCGACGTGCGACTGATTTGCACGGACGAAGAGCCGGTCCTGGCGCTGCGCGACCACGCCAAGGTGCCGGTCGTGCTGGTGGAACAAGCCGGCGAACAGGTGCCCGCGAGCAGCGAGGCCTCCGCGACGAAAAAATTCCGCGTCGACGCGCCCCACGCCGGACTGCCGCGCTTGCACTATGTCGCACTGGGCAGCGCGCGGGTGGCGGTGGCCCCGCAGCATGCCGCCGACGCCACGCTCTGCGCCGGCCTTGGCGAGCTGGTATCCGCGCTCGATTTGAGCGAGCCGTTCGGACGCATTCGCGAGGCGCTCGTCGAGACGCAGCGCGGCAACCGATGAACGGGCCTCACGGATGGCTCGCGAGCAGGTCGGCCGGCAAATCCACGTCGGCAGAGCCGCGCGTCGCCTCGCTCGATTGCCGGCTGCCGGTGGCGACCGAGGCGACCGGCTGGCAAACGGCCCTGGCGCGGCCACCCAAAATCCGCTTGCTTTCGGCGCAGCTTGAGCTGACCCGACCGGCCGTGACCAGCGGCAACTTTGCTGCGCCCGCGGTGCGCGTGCGGAGTTTTCAATTCGCGCCGCCGGCGGGCAACCCGTTCGCCCCGCAGCAACCCAACCCACCCACTGCGCGACCAGCCCCATCGACGGCTGTTCCGGCCGGCGGAGGTGCTGGTGCGCACCACACTCGACTACGCCCGCCGGCCGACGTGATCAAGCTCGAGGACCGGCTGTACTACGTGCTACAGCCTTCACTTGAGGCGGTGGTCTCGCGCCAGGCGCTGCACTTTCCCTTCCAGCCGTTTCCCTACCAGTACGAAGGCATTGCCTTTCTCTATCCACGGCATGCGGCCATCCTGGCCGACGAGATGGGCCTGGGAAAGACGATGCAGGCCGTGACGGCGATCCGCCTGTTGCTACACGCCGGCGAAATCCGCAACGCGCTGTTGATCTGTCCCAAGCCGCTGGTGACCAACTGGCAGCGCGAGTTCAATCTGTGGGCGCCGGAGATCCCATTGACGGTCATCGAAGGCGATCAGGCCCGGCGCCGCTGGCAATGGCACCTGGCCGACGCCCCGGTGCGGATTGCCAATTATGAGTTGTTGCAGCGCGACCGCGACACGCTGCTTGCGCCCGAGCGGCACTTCGACCTGGTCGTGCTCGACGAATCGCAACGGATCAAGAACCGCTCGAACCAGACGGCCACGATCGTCCGGCAGATGCACCGCGACCGTAGTTGGGCCCTGACCGGCACGCCGGTCGAAAACAGCGCCGAAGACCTGGTCGGAATCTTCGAGTTCGTCTCGCCCGGCACGCTGCATGCCGACATGAAGCCCCGGCGGATGGGGCAAATCGCTGGCGGCTACGTGTTGCGGCGCACCAAGGACCTCGTGTTGACCGACATGCCGCCGCGACTGGATCGCGACGCCGAAGTCGAGCTCTCGGACGAGCAGCGCGAAAGCTACCGGCTGGCCGAGGAAGAAGGCGTACTGCGCCTGGCAGGGCTGGGCGCCGGAGCAACCATCCAGCACGTCTTCGAGCTGGTGCTGCGGCTCAAACAGATCTGCAACTTCGATCCCGCGACGGGCGAAAGCGCCAAGCTCGAGCGGCTGGCTGCCGATCTCGAGGAGGTTGCCGCCAGCGGTCAGAAGGCGCTCGTCTTCAGCCAATGGGTGCAAACGCTCGACGAGCTCGCCGCGCGGCTGAAGCGGTTCGGCACGCTCTCCTATCACGGGCGCGTCCCGGCTGCGCAGCGCGACGGCGTCCTGCAGCGCTTTCGCGAAGATCGCAGCCGCCACGTGCTGCTGATGAGTTACGGCGCCGGCGGGGTGGGGCTGAACCTGCAATTCGCCAACTATGTGTTCTTATTCGACCGCTGGTGGAATCCGGCCGTCGAAGACCAGGCAATCAACCGGGCCCACCGGATCGGCGTCGCGGGGCCGGTCACCGTGACGCGCTTCGTCACGCGGGGCACGATCGAGGAACGCATCGACCAGGTGCTGCGCGACAAGCGGGAGCTGTTCGATACGATCTTCTCTGACGCCCAGCCTCAGGCTCACCTGGGCCTGTCGCGCGACGAGATCTTCGGCCTGTTCGACCTGCGCGTCCCCGGCGGCAAGCGAGCCTAGCCGCGGCGCGGCTACCGGCCGAACCAGCCGCGCTTCGCGCCCCCCGCCTCGAAGGCGGACAGCGCCGCTTCTTCGTCCGTCACGATGTCCAGCACCTTGTTCAACCGGGTGATCGTGAAGACCTCGAGCACCTGCGGGCAGATGTTGCAGAGCTTCAGCTTGACCTTGTCGGACGTGCATTGCTTGTGCAGCCGCATGATTTTGCCCAGCATCGACGAGCTCATGAAGTCGACACCCTTGAAATTCAGCAGCAGCTTGCGCGTGGCGGCGGCCTCGAGCGTGAGCTTTTCGAACTCTCGGCCGATGGCCGTGATCGTGGTTTCGTCGAGAATTCTCGCCTGGGCGAAGGTCACCATGATCACCTCGCCGCGTTCTTGAATTGTCAGGTGTGCCAAGGCGCGTTCCTTTGTCCAATGCCTTGCGGCGGCGACCGCCGCGGGCGACGCCCTGCGGTCGGGAATCGCTAATGTACCACCCGGCCGCAAGCCCTGCCTGCGGAAGCGCCCGGCCACCGCGTGTATGATCGTCGGCATGGCCGAGTGCATCTATGACTTTGACGTGGTGGTGGTCGGTGCCGGGCACGCCGGGACCGAAGCGGCGCTGGCCGCCGCGCGGCTGGGCGCGCGCGTGGCGCTGCTGACGATCAACTGCGACACGGTCGGGCAGATGAGCTGCAACCCGGCCATCGGCGGCGTCGCCAAAGGGCAGATCGTCCGCGAAATCGATGCCCTGGGCGGGGCGATGGGCCAGGCCATCGACGCCACGGGCATCCAGTTCCGGCTGCTCAATCGCCGCAAAGGGCCGGCCATGCACAGCCCGCGGGCGCAGGCGGATAAGAAGGCGTACCAGTTCGAGATCAAGCGGCTCGTCGAATCGCAACCGGGCCTGACGCTGCGACAGGAAACCGTCGAAGCTCTCGTGACCGAGCCTTTGCCGCACGCGGAGCAACAGCCGCAACTGGGCCGCGCGCAGCGCGTCTACGGAGTTCGGGTGCGCGGCGATGCCGTGTACCGGGCCGGTGCCGTGATCCTGACCACGGGCACGTTCTTGCAGGCGCTGATGCACACGGGCGAAGCCCAGACCCCCGGCGGCCGGGCCGGGGAGGGGACCACCGGCGGCTTGAGCCGGTCGCTCGCGGATTTGGGCTTCGAGCTGCGCCGCTTCAAGACCGGCACACCGCCGCGCCTGAACGGCCGCACGATCGATTACCAGCGCTGCGAGCTGCAACCCGGCGATGAAGAGCCGCAGCCGTTTTCTTTTCTCACCGACCGCCTCACAGCCCCGCAGCTGCCCTGTTGGATCACCCATACGAACCAGGCCGCGCATGAATTGATCCTCGCCAACCTGCACCGCGCGCCTATGTACAACGGGCAGATCAGCTCAGGCGGCCCGCGCTATTGTCCATCGATCGAGGACAAGGTCGTTCGCTTTGCCGACAAGTCATCGCATCAACTGTTCCTCGAGCCGGAAGGCCGGCAAACGCACGAGGTCTACGTCAACGGTATCTCCACCAGCCTGCCGCGCGACGTGCAAGATGCTTTGTTCCGCCTGATCCCCGGCCTGGAGCGGGCCGAAATCATGCGCTACGGCTATGCGGTCGAATACGACTATGCGCCGCCCGAGCAGTTGTTCGCCTCGCTCGAAACCAAGCGCGTCGCCGGGCTGTACTTCGCTGGCCAGCTCAACGGCACCACCGGCTATGAAGAAGCGGCGGCACAAGGGCTGATCGCCGGCGTCAATGCCGCCCGCGCGGCGGCCGGTCGCGACCCGGTCACCCTCGGGCGAGAACAGGCGTACATCGGCGTTTTGATCGACGATCTCGTGACCCGGGGGGTCGACGAACCCTATCGGATGTTTACCAGCCGGGCCGAGTACCGCCTGCTGTTGCGGCACGACAATGCCGATCGACGGCTCACGCCGCTCGGCCAGCAATGGGGTCTGGTCGACGCCCACCGCTGGCGCCGGTTCTCGGAGAAGCTGGCGGAGATCGAGCGAATGCTAGAGATGCTGCGGACACACAGGGTGGATAATCTGACCCTCGAACAACTCTTGCGTCGGCAGGATGTCCGCTTTGCCGGTCTGGCCGCACGCGTGCCGGAGTTGGCCCAGGTGGGTCCCGAGATTGCCGACCAGGTCGAGATCGACGTGAAGTACGCCGGCTATATCGAACGTCAGGCCCTCGACGTCGAGCGGCAGCAGCGGCTGGCGGTGAAACGCATCCCGGCAAACTTCGATTACCAACGCGTGCCTCAGCTCCGAGCCGAGGCCCGAGAGAAGCTGGTACGCATTCGACCGGCGAGCCTGGACCAGGCCGGACGGATCAGCGGCATCACTCCCGCGGACCTGGCGATCCTGATGGTTCACCTCGAAGGGAGAAGTTAGGCGGCGCGACTCTCACCGGTATGTTGCCCCACTCGGTGCGCAATGCGCGTTGGCCGAATCGCGTCCGCCCCTCACATTCGGGAACGTGGGCAAGCAGCGATGACCCGCATTTGGCAACAAACCGAACGCCGAAAGGCCGGCCGGGTTCTCAGGCTATTGACCGGCCGATCAATACAACCACTGATCCCACAATAGGTTACTTCAAAAATACTCATATTGACTGGCCCTGAGCGGTGGCTATAATCCCTGCCAGTGGAAAGCTCGGTAATTCTGGCAGGCTTTAGCGAGCCTGTGGGTTACAAAAGCCTAGCGGACTAAAGGCTTTACGGACGACGCGAACTCTCCGTCGGGTGCTCGGTCGGCGTGAACTGTCGCCATACGCAGGTTTTCGTCGTCGGTATGCCCTGCTGAGTTCGGGTCCGTTGGGTGGCCCCCTACATGGACGACGCGGCGGCCCTGCGGCTCTTCGGAAGAGCCGCGACGAGGGACGCCCTCCTTAACTAGCCCAGCTTCAAGCGGCTAGGGAGAGGGGTGGTAATCGACAATGAAGACTGTGTTCACGACCGGTGAAGCGGCCAAGATTTGCAAGGTCAGCCAGCAGACGATTATTCGCTGCTTCGATTCGGGGCAGTTGAAGGGATTTCGCGTGCCCGGGAGCCGCTTCCGCCGGATTCCCCGCGACCAGTTGTTCATCTTTATGCGCGATAACGGCATCCCGACCGATGCCCTCGAAAGCGGCAAGCGCAAGGTCCTCGTCGTCGATGACGATGCCGAGTTGGTCGAATTGATCTGCGACGTGCTGGAAAAAGACGGCCGCTTCGAGATCCGCACGGTCAACAACGGCTTCGACGCCGGCATGATGGTCAAGGACTACCATCCAGACCTGATCGTGCTCGACGTCATGCTTCCCGATATCAACGGCAAGGAAGTCTGCACCCGCGTCCGGAGCGACCGGACCATGGACGACGTGCGAATTATCTGCATCTCGGGCATGGTCGAGGCGGACAAGGTCGAAGAGCTGCGTGCCGCGGGCGCGAACGACTTCATGCAAAAGCCGTTCGAAGTCGAGAAGCTGGTCGAGCGGATGTGCCAGCTGCTCGACATGGAAGTCTTCTCGGCCAGCTAAACACAGGCTCGCGGGACCAGGCCACGGCCGACACTGCCCGGGCTTTCGCACGGGCCGAAGGTCTATTGCCGCGCCCTGCTGAGGCGCCCGTATGAGCGCATGGCTGCCGCTGACGATCGCCGGGCAAACTCAGCCCTGGGTGTACCTGTCGCACGGCGCGGCAAACGCCATGCTGGCTGCGCTGGTCTCCGAGGAATCGGGCGACGAGTTTCGGGCGACGCTGGCTTGCGATCCGCCGCTTGCCTTATGGTTGCTGGCGGTTGCGCACCAGCGCGGAAACGACGCGCTGCGCTCCGTGGCGGCGCTGGCCGACTGGGCTCTGGCCAATCAGGCCGCCGTCGCCGCGCTCGAACCGGCATCCCCGGCGCCGCAGCGCGCGGAATTCTCAGGCGAGGAAGCGTGCCGGCTCGCTGCGCTCTCAGTCGCTGTCGCGCGGCGCGCGGCGAACACAGCGCCCCTGATCGCCGACGAGGCCTATCTCCTGGGCCTGACGCATGCCGCGCGGCAATGGCTATACAGAAGCCAGGCCCAGGCTCCTCGCGCGCGGTTACCGCTTCCCGACTGGTGGCGCCGTGCGCTGGTCAATCGTAAGACGACCCCGCAGTCTGGCCCCGCCCAACAAGCGCTACGGCAGGCCTTGGCCGAAATCGGCTCGCCGCCTGCCGAGTTGGTCGAGTCGCTTCAGGCGCATTGGCACTGGCCCGGCCCAGGCCCTGCCGAGCGGTTTGCAGCGCTGGGGCGCTACCTGCTCGTCGCGCGGCAAACTGCTGCGGAGCAGCAAGCGCGCATGGAAACGGAGAAGCTGGCGTCGCTCGCCGAGCTGGCCGCCGGCGCTGGGCATGAAATCAACAACCCCCTGGCCGTCATTTCCGGTCGGGCTCAGTTGCTGGCCCGTGACGAGCGCGACCCCGAACGCCGGCGCGAACTGGCCGGCATTCACGCGCAGGCCCGCCGCGTGCACGAGATGATTTCCGATCTGATGCTGTTCGCAAGACCCCCTTGGCCCGAGCGCGAGCCGGTCGAACTGAGCAAGTTGCTCGCACGGCTGGTCGAGGGTCTCGTGCCCGAGGCGGCCCTGCGCCAAATCGATCTGCTCTCGAACATCCAGGGCGGTCCCTTGGTCGTCATGGCCGATCCGACGCAATTGCTCGTCGCGCTGCGGGCCGTGGCCGACAACGCGCTGCAAGCCATGGCGCCGGGCGGGCGGCTGGAGATCGATGCCCGCCGGCACGAGGCAGGAATCGTCGAAATCAGTCTGCAGGACACCGGACCGGGAATCTCTCCGGAGGTGCGCCGGCACTTGTTCGACCCGTTCTACTCGGGCCGCTCGGCCGGCCGCGGATTGGGCTTCGGCCTATCGAAGGCCTGGCGCATCGCCACGCTGCACGACGGCCGGCTGACGGTCACCAGCGAACCGGGGCAGGGGGCCCGGTTTAGCTTTTTCTTGCCGGCGACCGAGCCACTCGCCACTTGAACAGCCGACGGGTGCCAGCCCGCGGACGAGTGTCGCCGCGCTGCTGTCCGTCGGGAAACCGTTGCTTGTCGGAGAAACCTGCGACGCAGCCGGATGGGCGAGGGGTCAACTCATGCCGCGGCGTTTTAACTCGGCCACGACGCCCTGCACGATGGCGCTCAGCTCCTTCGGGTCGACCGCGGCATTCGGCGCGGGACAGCCCGTCGATGGCGGCTCGGCATACCCCATCTCGGCCAGGTGGCACTGCAACACGTTCGACAGTACGCTCAAATCGATCTGCTGCGAGACATCGAGCGGCTGGCGACCACGGCCGACGCGGAAACCGCGCAGCGCCAGCGCCGCGCGAAAGCCTTCAGGAAAATCGGCCGCCGAAAACATCGTGTCGAACAGCGTCACCACGCGGTATTGCACCTGCCGGGCCTCGTCCAGGCGGCCGGCGAGCGTGAGATCGTAAAGCTGACGCGTGATTTCGGGCACGATGCCCGAGGTGGCGTTCGTGCCGCCGTCGCAACCGATCAACAGCATCGGCATCAGCGCGGCGTCCCAGCCGGTGAGAAACGCGAAGTCGGGGCGCGCCGGCCGAACCGCCTGAATCATGCGGATCATGTGCGGCAGATCGCCGGACGAGTCCTTGATGGCGACGATGTTCGTGAATTCCTTGGCCAGCCGCTCGACCGTCGCCACGTCGATCGGCGAGGCGAACAACGGGATGTTGTAGAGCGTGATGTCGATCGGCGAGTGCGCCGCGATCTCCTTGAAGTAGGCGTACACCCCCGCGGGAGCCAGCCGGTAGTAATACGGCGATACGATCGCCACGGCGCGGACGCCCAGCCCGTGATAAAACTCACAGGCCTTGATCGTCTCGCGGGCATTGGCCTCGGCCGCGCCGGCCAGGATGGGCACGCGCCCGGCGGACTGCTCGGCCATGATCTGCACGATCCAGCGCCGTTCGTCGGCCGTGAACCGCGTGAATTCGCCGGTCGATCCGTTGGGATACAGCCCGTGGACTCCCTTGGCGATCAGCCAATCGGTATAGCGGCGCAGTTCCGCCTCGTTGATCCGGCCGCGGTCGTCGAGCGGCACCACGTTGGGAGTAAAGATTCCGGCGAGCCGAGTCGATGCGGGCATGGCAGGGTGGGGACGCGAGTCCCGGACCAGGTGATGCGATTGCGGGGCAGGCCAACCGAGGGCAGGTAAACTAGCATAGCTGCGCGGCTTGTCCGGCACCGGGCAGGTCTTGACGATCGTGCCGGCCGTGCCACGGCCCGGCAGCCTTTTTTTGATGCGCCACGGGCGCAGCGATCCTCGATGCCCCAACCCGCTCAGGCCACATCGGGACGTCCGCACGTTGCCAGGGTGCCCGAGCGCAACTGGCCTCTGCCGCTGGCCGCGGCGGCACTGTGCGCGTACTTCGCATGGTTCTACAGCCAGTCTCTGCCGAGCCTGCCGCCTACGGAGCAGGGCCACCCGACGACTCGCGGCAATCTCGTCGGGCTTGTGACGCTCTACCCGGAGGAGCTGGCGCGTACCTGGCTGGGCGACCACGGCAACTGGTCGCTGGCCGATCGTCTGCCGGCCTTGGCGTGGTCCCTGGCGATTCAAGCGGCCGCGCTGGTGCTGGGCAGAGCAGCGCTGCGCCTGGCGCGCGTCGACCATTTAATGCCCGCCGGTGAGCGACCGGTGTATTGCTTCGCCGTCGGGGCGAGTCTGGTGTCGCTGTTCATGCTGGCCCTGGGCCTCGCCGGGGCCCTGCACGCCGCGCGGCTGATCGCCGTATTCGTGGTTGCGGCCGTCGCGTACGAGTTTCACGCGCGCCGGCGTTCGACCGAGCCGCGCCCGGACCGGCGCTGGCCGTGGGCGGGCGGCGGGCGCTGGGCGTGGGCCGTGGCGCCCTTTGCTTTGGTCATCGTCCTGGGTGGACTACTGCCGCCGGTCGACTTCGACGTGCGCGAGTATCACCTGCAAGCCCCCAAGGAGTTTTTCCTGCGGGGCCGAATCGAGTTTTTGCCACACAACGTCTATGCCAACATGGCCCTCGGCAGCGAGATGCTCACCTTGGCAGCCATGGCGCTCAGCGGCGATTGGTGGCTGGGCGGATTGGCCGGCAAGACAACCACGGCCTGTTTCACGCTCTGGATTGCCTGGGCCTTGGCGGCATTTGGCACGCGGTACGCTAGCCCGCGCGCCGGGGTCATTGCGGCTCTCGTCTATGTTTCGATTCCCTGGGTGGTACAGACCTCGTGCCTGGGGCTGATCGAACCGGCCGTGGCGCTGTTCACGTTGCTGGCCTGCCTGACGGCGCTCGATTGGCGTGCGCGGCTGGCAAGTGGCCAGGACGCGTGGCGGCTGTTGGCGTTGACGGGCTTTCTCGCCGGCAGCGCCGTGGCGTGCAAGTATCCTGCGGCGCTGTTCGTGCTGACGCCGCTGGGTCTGTGGACGAGCGCCATGGCCTGGCAGCACACGGGACCGCGCCGGACCATGGCGCTTGTGCTGTGTTTTGCCACGGCGGCCGCGCTGGCATGCGGGCCTTGGTTCGTCAAGAACGCCCTATCGACGGGCAATCCGAGCTATCCGTTGCTTTACGGGCTGTTCGACGGCGCCACGCGCACTCCGGAACTCGCGGCGCGCTGGGCCGCAGCCCACGATCCGCCGAATTTCGCAGGCGCGGATCTGGCCGGACGGATCGTCGACATCGCCGGCAGGAGCGAATGGCTCAGCCCGTTGGTGGTCCCTTTGGCGGTCTGGGGGGCATCGGTCTTCTGGCGCGATCGCGGCGTGCGCTGGCTCGTCGCGTACCTTGGCTTTTATCTAGCGGCTTGGTGGCTCGCGACGCACCGCATCGATCGCTTTTGGGTGCCTATGCTGCCGATCGCCGCGCTATTGGCCGGTTTGGGAGCGGGCGAAGTGATCACACGGCGCGGCCGCTGGGTGCTTGGCGCGATGCTGGCTGCCGGTCTCTGGGGAAACCTGGTGTTCGCGACGTCGGGCGTGTCGGGCTGGAACCGGTATTTCGCTCCCTTGGCCGAATTACGCTCCGCGCCCGAGCGGCGCCCCGAGCCTTGGCATCGCTGGATCGACCAGCATGTTCCGGAAGGCGAAGCCGTGCTGCTCGTGGGCGATGCGGCCGTCTATGATTTTCGAGTGCCCGTGTTCTACAACACGACGTTCGATCCGTCGTTGCTCGAACAGTGGGCGGCGGGCCACACGGCGGAAGAGTTTCGCGGAGAGTTGGAGCGGCGACGGATCACCCATGTCCTGGTCAATTGGGCCGAGATCGATCGCTACCGCAGTCCCGGCAACTACGGATTTAGCGATTTTGTCACGCGCGAGCGGTTCGAACAGTGGGTGCGCGAAGGCGTACTGGAGCCGTTGGCCCCGCTGGCCGACAGCCGCGCCTTGATGTACTCGGTGCGAAGGCCCTGAGCCGAACCCTGCGATCTTGGAGCATCCGTTACCGTGTGGCAAGCGCTGATCGGCAACTGGATCAAGCGGCGCGCGCAAGCGCAGCTCTATGAGACCCTGCTCAATCAGGCGCAGGTAGCCGCGGGCGCCGAGGCGAGCGACTCCGACAGCTCTGAGCCTGCTGGTCCCGATCGCTGCTCGGTGGGCCTGGTCTTCGCCATGGGGGGCGAGCTGCGCGGGTTACAGGATCGCATGGAGGGGCTGCTGCACACCCGCGCGGCGCGGCTGAAGCTCTGTACCGGTCGCTTCGCCGGCCGGCGCATCGCCGCGGTCGAGACCGGCATCGGCCGCGAGGCCGCCTCGCGCGGAACCCTGGCGATTGTCGACGGTCATACCCCGGACTGGATCGTCTCGGCTGGTTTTGCCGGGTCGTTGCAGCCCGAACTGCGGCGCGGCGATTTCCTACTGGCCAACGAGATCGTCGACGAGCAGGGGGCGCGCTGGTCGGTCGATCTGAAGATTCCGCCCGAGGAGTTGGCGGCGCGCCGCGAATTGCACGTCGGACGGCTATTGACGGTCGATCGTGTGGTGATCGATCCTGCGGACAAGCGCCGCTTAGGCGCCGAACACGGCGCGCAGGCGGTCGACATGGAGACCTCGGCCGTGGCCGAGGTTTGCCGGCAGCATCGGGTGCGGTTCTTGTCGGTCCGCGTGATCAGCGACGCCGTCGACGATGCCTTGCCTGCCGAGATCGAACACATCAGCCGCCCGCAGTCGGTCGTGCGCAAGGCGGGGCTGGCACTCGGCAGCGTCGTCCGCCGCCCGGGCAGCGCCAAAGACTTCTGGCGGCTCTACCGCGACGGCCTCGAGGCTTCCGACCGGCTGGCCGGTTTTCTCGCAGGTATCCTGCCGCAGTTACCCTAGCAATAACGGCACGCGGCGCAGCCGGTCGTTTTTACTTCGCGGCCGGCGGAGACTGCGGCAGCGATTTGAGCTGTTCGGCAAACTGCTGCATCAACGGATCTTCGATCGTCGCATACTGCGCAAGCGTGGCGGCGCGCTGCTGGGGCGTCAGTGTGCCGGCTTCGACAAGCCGGACGTTACGCAAGCCATCGGGGAAGAGAACCTTGGCATAGTCGCTCAAGAGCAACTGGAAGTTGGCCTTGCGCCACTCCGGATCGTGCTGGCGCGGCGGATGCACCGCACCACGACCGACGAACACCAAGAGTTCGATGGTCACCTCCGAATTGACCAACGTGTAGGTCTGGCCCGCTCGGTGGGCGGCGTTTTCGCTTGCCGAAAGCGCCGCGGCCACCTGCCGATGCGCTTCCAGGCTGCCGTCCCAGGTCCACCGCATCGGGTTGTTGCGACGCGCGAGCAACTGCTGGGCGTCGGCCAGATCGGCGGCCGTCCATTCGCGGCCCGACACGATCGTGATGCCGGCTTGGCCCTGAGGATAGGCCACGGCCAGCAAGCGGCGCAAGGTATAGCGTGAAGGGCGCTGCAGCCAGGTGAAATCCGCCACCCGCACGGGTTGGCCACGTTCGCGCCCCATGCCGGCCAATGCGCCGGCGAGTTGTACCGACTGGTGGAAGGCGTTGGCCGACAGCGCGATGACGTACCGTGTTTCCCGGGCCACCTGTTCGGTGACGCGGAATTGCTGAAACGCGAGCCAAGGGGCCGCCGCCACGAGCAGTGTGGCCACGATGCGCGCGAATCGGCCTGTGCCGCGCAGCCAGGGGTGAGCGACGAGTGCCGCCAGCACGCAACACCAGCCCCACACGGGCAGATAGGCATAGCGTCCGGCGCCCAGCGAGTATTCAGCCGGCATCACACTGCGCGCCGTCTGCACGAGCACCGTATAGACGAACACCACCCCAAGCACCAACAGTACGAAGCGGCGATTCGGCCCGGCCAGGAACAGCGCCCCGGCAACGAGCACGACTCCGCCGGCAACGCGGAACGGCAAGCGTGGTTGCGGATCGCCCTCGGCCCGCCGCGCGACGAGATTCTCGGCCGTGAGCTCCCAGGAAGCCACGGTTCGCAGCACGCCGGCCAGTGCATCGTGCCCCGTGGGCTGCGGCGGCACCTCCAGAAACACGCCCCGCGCCGCCGCGACGGCCACGACGCCTAGCACCAGGAACGGAATCAACCAGGCCCACAACCACGGCCCGCGGGGCAGCCAAGGATCGGTGGGCCGGCGTTCCAACAGCCACCATTGCGCGGCCAGTGCCGGAGTCAGGATCCACATCGCACTCATATTGCCGACCGCCAACAAGACGCACAGCGCCATGAGCAAAGGCCAGGTCCAACCGCGGGTGGCGCGATATTGCGTCAAGCAAGCCATCGCGCCGAGCAGCCAGGTGATACCGAAGACGAGGTGCGACGCCGGCAACCAACTCAGCGGGCTGTCCCAACCCGCGACACCGGCCAGCGCCCACAGCGAGGAGCCGGCCAGGGCGGGCAATAGCTGTCCGGTCGCGCGCCGCAAGACGAAGAACAAGAACGCCGCCCCCAGGCCGTGCATCAGCGAAACACAGACATGCCAGCCGGTGGAATCCAGGCCAAAGATCCGCCAGCAGCCCAGGTACCACAACCGCCACAACGGCAGCAGATGTTCGTTGATCGGGCACAACAGGTAGCGCAGCAGGCTGCGCTCGCCCAGCAGATACTGGGACAGGTAAAGCAGATGATCGAGATCATCTTCGGCATGACGGCTGGCCCAGTAGGGCCGCTGCCAGGCGAGCGGCAACAGGCACAACGCCACCGGCACGAGCCATTCGGCTCGGCGTAGCGGAGCCGGTCGATCCACCTCCGGCGGATCGGTGTCGAGCGACGGCGCTGCCGGTTTGCCGCTCGCCGACGCCGACGTCCGTTTAGTTTTGCGGTCATTCATGAAACGAGTCGCTGCGTGCGAGGCCCACGGGTCCTTCGCCAAGAGGCCATCGGCGAAGCACAGTAGCAGGCGCGACGCGGCGAAGCAAAACGGCTCGCCGCCGTGCGGCATCTCGGAGCGGGCCGTTGCCGTGCTGTTCCGCGGGCGGAATTGCGGCTGCGGCATCGAGCGGGGGCTGACCGAATCGCGGGCAGTGGAGTAAACTGCGTCTTTTTCGCACGCTTGGCCGAGCCCAAGATGGGCCCCCGCAGTTCAACAAGGCACGCATCCTCATGGATATGGAACAACTGGTCTCGCTGTGCAAGCGGCGCGGCATTCTCTTTCAGTCGAGCGACATTTACGGCGGCCTGAACGGCTTTTGGGACTACGGCCCCCTGGGCGTCGAGCTCAAGCGCAACGTACGCGAAGCCTGGTGGCGCGACATGGTGCTGGGGCACAACGAGCTGGTCGCCCCCGCGGGCGCGCCGTCGCCGTTCCAGATGACGGGCCTGGAATGCACGATCATCATGCATCCCCAGGTCTGGAAGTGCTCAGGGCATTACGACCTGTTCCACGACTACATGGTCGATTGTCGCGAGTCGAAGCGCCGCTACCGCCACGACCAGGTCTACGGCCGCTGGGTCGAATGCAAGGGCCAGCGCATCTTTGCCACGGCCGAAAGCGCCAACGCCGAGGGCCTGGCACACCTCGAACACCAGGCGATGAAGTTCTTCAACCTGCGCGGCAAGGACGCCGACAAGCTGCACTGGGACGGCGATGCCGCGTCGTTGACCACGGTCAGCGATTTCGCGACGGTGCTGGCGCCCGATGCCAAGTCGCTAGGCACGCTGACCGAGCCGCGCGAGTTCAACCTGATGTTCAAGACGATCATCGGCGCACTGGCCGGCGAAGAGGGCACCGCCTTTTTGCGGCCCGAGACGGCCCAGGGCATGTTCGTCAACTTCAAGAACGTGGTCGACAGTTCGCGCGTCAAGGTGCCGTTCGGCATTGCCCAAATCGGCAAGAGTTTTCGCAACGAGATCACGCCGCGGAACTTCACTTTCCGCTCGCGCGAGTTCGAGCAGATGGAAATGGAGTTCTTCTGCCACCCGAATTCGTCGCCCGAGTGGTATCGCTACTGGCGCGACCGGCGCTACCAGTGGTACATCAATTTGGGGCTGGCCAGCTCGCGGCTGCGGCTGCGCGATCATGCGGCCGACGAGCTGAGCCACTACTCGTGCGGCACGGCCGATATCGAATATGCGTTTCCATTCCTGCCCGAGGGTGATTTCGGCGAGCTCGAAGGTGTGGCCCACCGCGGCGATTTCGATCTGCGCAGCCATATGGAGGGCAAACTCGTGCGCGAGGGGGACCAATTGGTCGTCGAGAAAGGCCCCGACGGCAAACCGAAGTATCGCGGCAGCGGCAAAGACCTGAGCTACTTCGACGACGAATCGCGCGAACGGTTCATTCCGCATGTGATCGAGCCGGCGGCCGGGGCCGATCGCGCCACGCTGGCCTTCTTGTGCGAGGCCTACCAAGTCAAACAGGTGCCCGACGCCAAGGGCGAACTGCAGGAGCGCACGTTCTTGCGGCTGCATCCGCGGCTGGCGCCGATCAAGGCAGCCATTTGCCCGCTGGTCAACCGCGACGGCATGCCCGACATCGCTCAGGAGATCTACGCGGCACTCAAGCCCGACTACAACGTGTTTTACGACGACAAGGGGGCGATCGGCCGGCGCTATGCCCGGCAGGACGAGGCCGGCACGCCGGTGTGCATCACCGTCGACAGCCAGACGCTTAGCGACCGCACGGTTACGTTCCGCGACCGTGACAGCCTGCGCCAGTGGCGCGTCAAGATCGACGACTGCGCAGGCGAACTGGCGGCCCGCATCCGAGCAGGTCTGGAGACGGTCGACTAGCCACGGACCGTGCGAGTTGAAACTCCGGCTGGTGCGCTCGCTCGAGGGCGGGCCTCGGGATCGGGTTGCTCGGGTGCGCGATCGGCACGTTACTCGGTACACCCAGGCGTGGCGAGCAGGTAAAAAATCCCAGTCAGACGAATTGCCCTCTGCGCGGCCGGCGATCAGGCCAGGCGAGCGGACCCTCGAACGCAGGACGTCCATTTGATGCGTGTAGCGATCTGGTGCAGTGTCGCCTTGCTGTGCGGCGAATTGGCGCTTTGTATTCCTGTCCTCGCCGCAGCGCCGGACTGGCAGGCCAGCGTCGACGCGAAGGCCCAGAAGATTATCGATCAGCACCGCGCCGTGGGCCTGGTCATCGGCCTGCTGCACACCGACGGCCGTCGCGAAACTTTCGCCTACGGGCATACTCGGGCCGACGCCGGGACGCCTGACGCGCAGACCATTTTCGAGATCGGTTCCATCACCAAGACCATGACCACGCTGGTGCTGGCCGAACTGGTCACGCGCGGCGAGCTGACCCTTGATACGCCGGTCAAGAGCCTGTTACCGGCCGACTACAAGGTGCCCCGACGGGGCGACCGCGAAATCACGCTGCTCGATCTGGCCACGCACACTTCGGGTCTGCCGAACAACCCACCGTCGATCATTGCCCGGCTGATCAAGGACCCCAAGGTGCAGCTCAATCCTTTTGCCGCGTTCGACGAAACAGCGCTGCGCGACGATCTGGGCCAGGTCTCGATCGAGCCGCAATCGACCTGGCCAGTTACCTACAGCAACTTCGGCATGGGGCTGCTGGGCTATGCGCTGTGCCGTAAGACGGGCCTGGGCTACGAGGCGATGATCCGCCAATTCATCGGCGAACCGCTGCAGTTGCCGGATACCCACCTGACGGGCACCGACGAGCAACGCGCGCGGAGGACGACCGGGCACACCAGCGACTTGCAGCCGTGTCCCGATTGGGACTTTCAAGACACCAGCGCCGGCGCAGGCGCGATCCGCTCGACGTTGACCGACATGCTGCAATATCTGGCCGTGCAGTGCGGCCAGGTCGAAACGACACTACGGCCAGCGATGCGGCTCGCGCAAGAGCAACGCTACGACGCCCTGGGAGTCGGGCACATCGGCCTGGGATGGTTTCTGCTGCCCGGCCCGGACCAGACTACAGTTTTCACGCACAACGGCGGAACCAACGGCCAAGCGACCTACGCGGCGTATTGCATGGAACCCCGGGTCGGGGTGGTGGTGCTCTGTAACACCGCGTGCCCCGCGGCGAACGACTTGCTGGGCAGCATCGGCGCACGGCTAATTCGCGAATTGATTTCGGCCGAAATTGCCGCCGGGAATCGTTAGGCTGCGATTGGTTTCGCCATGAGTTTTCGGGGGGGACTGCCTTTCCGCGCGGCGCCACCTTAGAATCGGTGAGTTCGCTTGACCTTATCTCACGTGTGCAGGGTCGCCACGCATCGATGAAGCCTGCATTGGCTCAGGTCTGTTCGCTGAACGCGCCCTTCGAGAGCGACCTCGAAGAATACGCGGCGGGCAAAGTGAACGCCATCGAGCTGTGGCTCGGCAAGCTTGAGAACTACCTGGCCACGCACAGCGTCGACGACGTTCGCCGTCTGCTGGAACGCCACGAACTCGTGGCCCCGGTCGCCAGCTTTCAGGGCGGGCTGCTGATCACCCAAGGCGCTGCCCGGGCCGAGCACTGGGAGCACTTTTCCCGCCGGCTCGAAATCTGCCGGCAGCTCGGCGTGCAGACGCTGATCGTCGCGGGCGATATTACCGGCCCGCTGAGCCACACCGACCTGGAACGCGCGAGCCTGTCGCTGGGGCAGGCCGCGACCCTGGCGGCGGACAAAGAGGTGCGGATCGCGTTGGAGTTCAGGGCCGAGGCCACGTTTGCCAACAATCTGCTGACCGCCGCGGCTATGGTCGCCGAGGTGGGGCACCCGAATCTGGGGATCTGCTTCGACGTCTTCCACTACTACTGCGGACCCAGCAAGCCTGACGATCTGGCCTACCTGACCACCGACAACCTGTTCCATGTGCAGCTTTGCGATCTGGCCGGGTTACCCCGCGAACTGGCCAAGGACGAAGATCGTATCCTCCCGGGCGAGGGGGATTTTGTGCTGGAGCCGATCCTCAACCTGTTCCGCGAACTTGGCTACGAAGGCTACGTTTCGATCGAACTGATGAACCCGCAGATCTGGCAGGTGCCGCCCCGGCAGTTTGGCGAAGTGGCGATTACCGCGCTTCGCAAGCTGCTGGGCCAGGCCAGCATGGTCTAAGTTCTCGAACGATCCCGGGCGTCGAGCCCGGGCGGACGTGTTTGCGACGGAACGCTGCGATTCTCGCTTGCTGCGACCAGGGCGCGACGGAATAATCCGGTAAGGGTCACGAGCGGCTGGAGGCCGCAGGAAAGGGGTTTATGCATTCCGCGCACTCGTTCGGCCTGCGCGTCTGCGCGCTGGCCGCGTTGGCCAATCTCGGATTGACCGTCGGCTGGGCCTGGGCACAAGGCCGTAGCGTTCCCGGCATGCGTCAGGCCGAGGTGCACAATCCCTTCTCACCGCGGGGCATGCCGAACACGGCGACGAAGTCGCCCGCTGAGACGACGCCCCCGAGCAACGACAACGGCAACGGTGGCAATGGCACGGGCAACGGCAACGTGCCGAATTGCCCGCCCATGATGTGGAGTAACCGACCTGGCATTGCGATCGGTTACGGCTACCTGAACAACGGGCTGTCTTACGGCTACAACCCGTACGGCTATTACCCCTACGGCTATGGCACCGGCGGTTACGGCTACCCCTACAACTACGGATACTCGAACAACTGGACGAGCTACCAGGCGATGCTGCCCAGCGCGGTCGTCAGCGACTCCGGCGCTTCTGATCCAGTCGACGTCGCCAACGACCTGACTGACCTCAACGACCGGCGCAATGAGCTGGCCGCGCGATACATCGAGTTTGGCGACAAGCAATTCGCGCAAGGGCGCTACGGCGAAGCGCAATTGCGTTATCGCAAGGCGATCGAAGCCGCGCCGGCGCAAGCGCTTGGCTACCTACGCAGGGCCCAGGCCTTGATTGCGGTGGGTAAGTTCGAGGCGGCCGCCGACTCGCTCGAGCAAGGCTTGAGGCTCGACCCTGATTTCGTCAAATCGCGGTTCCGCCTGCAGGCGTTGTATCTCGATCAAGGCGACGACCTGACCCAGCATACCGAACGGCTGCGCCAGGCCACGATTGCCAGCCCCGACAATGCGGACCTGGCGCTATTGCTGGGATGGCAGCTCTATTTCTCGGGAAATAAAGCAGCGGCGCACGAGGAGATCGCAAGGGCGCTCGCCAATGGCGGCCGTGCCGATTCGCTCCACACGCTGTTTGCGGCGACAGAGCCCGACAAAGCGGCCGCAGATAAACAAGCCGCCGAACAGCCGGCCCCCGCAAAGCGCGTCCAGCCTGCCGGGCGGGCCGCACCGGCGTCGCCTCCCGCCTCGAATGCGGCCGCCGACCCGGGAATCGACATCTGACTTAGCGCCAGAGGAGAGTCAGCGCCCGCTGCGCGGCCGCGCCAGATGCACGGCCAACAAGTCGAGTTGCGTCTTGACGTCGGTCAACAGCGTCTGCGGGTTGGCCCCGGCGCTGAGATGTTGATAGAAGGCCTCGGTGGCTGTGAAGTAGGGTCCGCCGATCAGGTGCGTCGTTTGTTGCAGGTCTTCCAACTGACGGTCGACGTCGGCCAGCTTGCCAACCGTTTCTCGGTTCTCCATCCAGATGCGCTCCAATTGCAGCCCGAGCGCGAACAACAGCCCCACCTGACCGGTCAGGGTCATCGGCACGCCGAGTTCCCACAGGTCGGACCGATGCTCGAGATAGGCAAAAGCAAGCAGGCTGCCGCCGCAGGCAAATGCCGCCAAGCCCAGCCCGACGGAGAGCCACATCAGAACCGCCCGGCGCAGCGGCGCTGGGCCGCGGCCCGTCTTGGCGAGTGCCGTGTCAGACGCCGCGGTCTGCACGGCGGCGCGGTGCGGCGGATCGAAGCGCAGGCCATCGAGCAGCCGGGCCAAGGTTAGCTCTTGACCGGCCCCGGCCTCTGGTCCTGGTGCGAGCGGTCCGACCCCCAGGAGCCTTTCCGCCTCGCGCAGCTTCGCTTCGATGGCCCACGCGTCGAGCGGTGCGGCGGCCGCGAAGGAAAAGTCGGACTTTGCTGCGCTGGCTTCGCGCGTCTCGGACAGGGGTCTTGCGCACGTCGCGGCCGGCGCCTCGACGGCGTCGAGCTCCGCGACCAACGGTGGCGCAGCGGCCCTTTCCGGCTCGGTCGCGGCGGTGAGGACGAGGTCGTCGAGCTCGAGCGCCTCGTCGATCTGCCGCTGCGGCCAGGGTTTTTCCAGCGGCTCGCCGCAGCGCAAACAACACGTGCCCACGTCGGCCGCGGAAACGCCGGGCACATCTTGCTGGCAATGCCGACACCACATGGCAATCTGGCGTCCGTAGTTCGTGCCCCATCGTGCCGCGGCCCGGAATCATCCGCGCGCGACAGCACCGTTTCCTCGATCGGCCGGCCAGCGCGCGAAACTATAGCGATTCTGACGATCGTGCGACCCGCTAGCTGCGACTGCCAGCGTTTGACGCATGGCGCGGCTACTCGCCGATCACTTTGACCAGCACCCGCTTGGGACGCCGGCCGTCGAACTCGCCGTAGAAGATCTGCTCCCAGGGGCCGAAATCGAGCCGGCCCTCGGTGATGGCCACCACGACTTCGCGCCCCATAATCTGGCGCTTGTGGTGGGCATCGCCGTTGTCTTCGCCCGTGCGATTATGGCGATAGCGCTGCGGCGAGGGGTCGAAAGGCGCCAGTTGCTCGAGCCAGCGTTGATAGTCGTCGAGCAAGCCGGGCTCGTCATCGTTGATGAACACGCTGGCGGTAATGTGCATCGCGTTGACCAGGCATAGCCCCTCTTGCACGCCGCTGTCCCTGACGAGGGCCGTGACCTCGGGCGTGATATTGACGAACGCCATGCGCTTCGGCGTCGAGAAGGTCAGGTACCGCGTCAGCGATTTCATGCGCTCTGCGTCCTCAGCCGCCCCGAGGGCGACGACGCGCCGCTCAGGGCGCGGCCGGTGCCGTGAGTTCGGCGGCGGTGCCGTTAGTGGCCGTGGACGCACCGGCCCAGTTGATGTCGATCGGCACCTCGAAGTAGCGCTCAAACAACTCGGTGCGCCGACGCGCACCCCAAAGATCGACTTCCGGAGACTGCCGGCTGTGGGCAAGCAGTTCGACGCGGCCGGGGTGCACGACTACCGTGACCGACTCGACTTGCTGACTGTGCGTACGATCGAAGCCGCCGGCGAGCCGCAAGATGGCCACCAACTTGCGAATCCGCTTGCGCTCCGCCGGTAGAAACTGCCCGAACTGCTCGTGTTTTTTCTTGGGCCGCGCGCCGCGGTGATACCGGGCCAGGTTGGCGATCAGCTCAATCTCACCGGGCCGTAGCCCGCTCAAGCGGCTATTGAGAATCAGTTGATAGCTGTGCTTGTGGTGCTGGTCGTAGTTGATGACGTAGCCGACGTCTTGCAGCAGCGCGGCGATCTCCAACAGCGGCCGGTCGGCTGGCTCCAAGCCGAAATGCGGGGCCAGCTGCTCGTGCAGTTGACCGGCCAGCCGCGCCACGTGCCGAGCGTGATTCAAATCGGTGCCGCACGCCGTGGCGAATCGTTCGGCCGCGGCCCAGCGGTCGTGTGGATCGTCGGTCGGCGGCCCGAGCGAACGGTCGACCATCGTCAACAGCAGGCCGTCGCGCACACCGCCCGCATGCACCTGCAGCAGGTTGAGCTTCAGGTACTTCATCAGCCGATCGATTACGGACAATCCGGCGACGATGATGTCCGCCCGCTCCGGACTGAGGCCAGGCACGCAGCGCCGCACCTTGGGCGTCATCTTGCGCAGTGCATCGAGCAGGTGCCGCACCTCGGCCCGGGAAACCTGGTAGCCGCGCACCGGCAGGGCCTGCTTGCCGCGGGCAGCCATGATCATCGCTGCCAGGCTGGTGAACGTTCCGCCGGAGCCAACCAGCAAGTGTGGCCACAGCACGGGCTTCTTGAGCGTCTTTTCGAGGGTCGTGTCGATCGACCGCGTGAGCTCGGCAAATTGCTCGTCGGTCCAGGTCTGGCCGCCGCCGTGCGCCTCGCTCAGGCGCACGGCGCCCAACCGCGTGGCGTAGGTCTTTTCAACCAGCGGCCCCAACGCCAGGACGATTTCGGTGCTGCCCCCGCCAATGTCGGCCACGGCGACGTTCTTGTTCGAGAGATCGAAATGTCGGGCCACGCCGAAAAAGGCCAATTGGGCCTCTTCCTCCGACGAGATCACTTCGATGTTCAGGCCGATTTCCTCGCGCACCTTTCGGCAAAATTCCTCGCCGTCGCTGGCTTCGCGCAGGGCGCTGGTGCCGATGATTCGCATCATCTGCACCTGGTAGCCTTCGGTGATTTGCCGCATTCGGCGCAACGTGTCGAGCGAGCGTTGCGCGGCCTCGGGATCGAGTTTGCCGGTGCTGCCCAGGTTGCGGCCCAAGCGGGTGTTCTCGCGTTCGTCGTCGAGAACACGGTAGGTGCCGTCGGCCAAAGGTTCGGCAATGATGAGCCGAATGCTATTGGTGCCGACGTCGATGGCTGCGATCCGTTGGACCAGCTCGGGCGAGATCACAAACTGGCGACGTTGCATCATCATTCGCGGTAGACCGGCCGATACCTCGGGCCGGATGCCAGTTCGCGGGGGCGTAACATCCTGTAAGGATAGCATAGAACTGAGCTTGCGCGCCGCGGCCTCCCGTGGCTCGTTCGCCCTTGATCGACACGATTCACACAATCGCAGAGATCCCGCGAGGGCCGGGTCGCGTTGACGCAGCCTTGCTGGCCGTAGGGCGCTCGTCGGACCGCCGTGCCGGCCCTAACATATGGTGAATACTACCTGGGAAGTTCCCGGCGGGCCCGCCAGCCGGAACGTTCGGCAACGACCCGTGAAGCTGATCCGCGATTTCCACAATCTGCCCGAACAGCTGCGCCACGGAGCCGTGACAATCGGCAATTTCGACGGCGTCCACCTGGGCCATGCGCGGATCGTTTCGCGGCTGATTGCGCAGGCCAGGGCCGTGAAGGGCCCTGCCGTGGTGTTCACGTTCGACCCGCACCCGGTGCGTTTGTTGCGACCGAGCGAGGCCCCGCCTCCGTTGACCTGGACCGACCGCAAGGCCCAATTGCTCTTTGAGCTTGGCGTCGACGCGGTGATCGCGTATCCGACCGACGAGGCCTTGTTGAAGCTCACGGCCCAGGAGTTCTTTGGCCGTATCCTGCGCGATCGACTCGCGGCCCGGGCCATCGTCGAGGGGCCGAACTTTTTTTTCGGACTCGATCGCGGCGGCACGATCGACGTGCTCCGCGGCTACTGCGAACAAGATGGGATCGTGCTGGAGGTCGTCGAACCCATCGTCAGCGGCGGAGCATTTGTGTCGAGTTCGCGCGTCCGCAGCTTGATCGTCGAAGGGGATGTGGCCGCCGCCGCGCAAATGCTGACTCGTCCCTACCGCGTTCGCGGCATGGTGCGGCACGGGGCGGGGCGGGGGGCCAAGCTCGGATTCCCGACCGCCAATATCGAGGCCATCGACACGCTGTTGCCAAAATTGGGCGTCTACGCGGGCCTGGCACATGCCGGCGGAGTACCCTGGCCCGCGGCGATCAACCTCGGCCCAAACCCGACGTTTGGCGAGCAAGCCGTGAAAGTCGAGGTCCATCTGATCGATTGGGAAGGCCCGCTCTATGGGCAACCATTGGAGGTTGACTTCCTCGGGCGGCTGCGCGACATTCAGCGATTCTCGGGAGTGGACGAACTGCTCGCCCAGTTACGTCGCGACGTCGCCGCGGCCCGGGAAATGGCGGTCGACTACCTGCAGTCGACCGGCCGGGCGAGTTAAGCTGGGCAAGTCCGCACTTCGTTCCTCCTCCCGTCCCAGACCCCGTTTGCACTGCACTTCTTCATGAGCATCAACTGGCCGCGGTTTGTCGAAATCGTTCAGCAGAATCAGCGGTTCCTGCTGACCAGCCACATTCGCCCCGATTGCGATTGTCTGGGCAGCGAGTTGGGCATGGCCGGCGTGCTCGAGGCGCTCGGCAAGCAGGTCCGCATCGTGAACGGCCACAAGACGCCGCCCAACCTGCAATTCATCGACCCCGACAAGCGGATCGAGGCACTGGGCGTCGACGTGCAAGCCGACCAGCTCGCCTCGGGTTTCGACGTGCTGATGGTGCTCGACACGAGCGCCTGGGCCCAATTGGGCGACATGGGCCAAGTGGTGCGCGCAACATCGGCGCGCAAGATCGTGCTCGACCACCACGTCAGCGAAGACGACCTGGGGGCCGAGCCGTTCAAGAACACCTCGGCCGAAGCGACCGGGAGACTCGTCGTCGAGGCGGCCGATCAGCTCGGCGTCAAACTTTCGGCCGCCATCGCCGCGCCCCTGTTTGCAGCCATTGCGACGGACACCGGCTGGTTCCGCTTCGGCTCGACGACCGGCGACACGATGCGCTTCGGCGGCCGGCTGATCGACGCCGGGGCCGTGCCCGCGCGCATCTACCACCATCTTTACGAACAGCACACGCTGGCCCGGCTGCAATTGATCGGGCGGATCCTGGCCCGGACGCAAACCGAGCAAGGCGGCCAGCTGGTGCACACGGCGGTGCTGGCCGAAGACTTCCAAGCGACGGGGGCGCTGCCCTCCGACACGGAAGACGTGGTCAACATGACGCTCGAAGTCGGGGGCACGCAAGTCGCCGTGATCCTGGTCGAGCAGCAAACCGGCGGTTTCAAAATCAGCTTTCGCAGCCGCTGTGCAGTCGATTGCAGCAAGCTGGCCGAGCAGTTCGGCGGCGGCGGCCACAAGGCGGCAGCCGGGGCCTTCGTTAAAGGCAGCTACGATGAAGCCAGCGGGCGCGTGCTGGCCGCGGTGCGGGCGGCAATGGCCTCCTGAGGGGCCAGCGGCCCGTGTCCTGAAGGGCCATCGGCCTGAGCGACCCGTCGGCGGATAGCTATTGTTTGCCGACCAGCTCGTGAAACTTGGGCAGCACTTCGTGCAGCATGCCGGTGGCTGCGATCCGCCCGTCACGGTCGACGACCACGGTATGCGGCACGCCGTGTACCCGTAGCGCCGCAGACAACTCGCCGAATGTGCCGCCTGAATCCTTCGCTGCCGGCGCATCGACGCACACGGGATACGCGAGCTTCTCTTTCGTCAGGAAACTGGAAATCATCTCGACATCGTCGTCCGCGGTGTGAACTGCGACGACGGCATAAAGGCCGTCGGTGGCCCCAGCGTGGAGCTGATTCAACAGACCAAAATCATTGCGGCACGGCCCGCAAAACGTGCCCCAAAACTCCAGCAGCACCACCTTGCCGCGTAGTGCGTCCCAGTCGCGCGGCGGGCCATTGAGCCAGTGCGATTGCGGCAATGCCGGTGCGGCCTGACCGACCAGTTCATGCTGGGCCGCAGCAATCCGCTTCCACTGGGCATCGCGCGCCTGATGCTCGGCGACGATCGCGGCCCACTCCTCGGGCGAGTAGCTGCGCTTGAATTTGTAGCGCAGGGGCAAATCGCCGGTGGCATCGTAGACCTCGGCCCCCTCGACCGGCTCGAGCGCAAAGCGGGCGTCGTCCAGTGGCTGGTTGACCGCCAACTCGACGATCTTCGTGGTCGTTACGCGTCCGACCAACGGTGGCTCTTGGCGTCGATCGTAAAGGTAGCTCTCCGCTACGTTCGCAAAGGGAAACCAGAACCCGGGCGCCACCTCGCGATAATCGTCCATGGAGAATCGGAACATGGGCGTCCATTGATCGAAGCTCGCGATTGCCAAGCGCCGAGAAGCTTCAAATCGCTCGTGCTCGTCGAGCGATTTCACCCATTGCGCCCAAGCTTGGCCATCGGCCGCTGCTCCGTTGCTGGCAGCGCGATAGTGGTCAGGCTGCAGATCGACTCCGCGCGGCCGGACGAAAACGGTGCAGGCATGGAGGCGACCGTCGTCGATGCCGATATGGAGTTGCTTGCCTCGCCAACGATTGAGCACGACCCAGCAGTCGCGCCCGGCAAGCCGCTCGCGGCCCACGAGCTCGTAATCTTCCGGAAGCCCCGCCAAGTCTCGCTGAACTTCCGTCGTCCAGCGTGGCTCGTCGGGGTACCACCAGAACGGATGCGCGCCCGTGCGAAAGCAGCCCACGTCGAGCCAGAGATATTCGAACGACTTGCCCCGCGTGCGGGCCAACTGGAATTGTTCGAATCTCAGCTTGTCGGTCGCGCGATCGAATTGCTGCACGTGCCCGACGAAGCGTTGACCGTCCCACACGGATTCTTGCCGGGAGAATTCCGCTTGTTCCCGACACATGATCCGCGCGCGATCGTAGGCAAACTCCTTGGACCGCTTTGAGCGCACGCCGAGGCGCCGCTGCGTACGCATCTGCGGAAACTGGGGTTCCTCGGGCGGCCAAAAAAACTCCTCCAGCCCGGCCGGCGTGAGCACGGTCGTCGCTTCGAGCCGCAAGTGCAGGCTCGCAACCCGATCGATGGCCGCTTCCTGATCGATCACCGCGCGCACGAGGTCGGCCGCTACCGGCTCCGCGGCGCGCAGCGGCGCAAGACACGGTACCCCGATCAAGACCGCGACTGCCCCCAGCGCTCGAATAGGGCTCAACTCGCCGCGCACGCAACGATTCGCGCAATTCATGACGTCGCCCCCAGCGGACCAAATGCCCGGCTCGATCTGAGCTCCCGAAGCAGACAAGTGGCAGTAGCGTAGCGCCGAACCGAGCGGCCCGTCAACTTTTTTCAAGCGCGCGGCCGCCGCTAACCGTCAATCGTTCACAAAGGTTTCCAAGAACCTTGCAAGTTTGTGAAAATCGCTCTGCGGGTTCACATAGCGCACGACCGTAACCAAGGTCTCGGGATCGACCAGTTTGTCGAACGGCACATAGTGCAGTTCCAATTGGCCCGACACCGAGACCATCACGCCGTTGAGCGAGCGCTCGACCAGGGCCCGGTAGGCACCGACACCGAGCTGGCTGCCCAACATGACGTCGAAGGCGTGCGGCTTAGCGCAGCGCGTCTCGTAGCCCAACTGCAGCCCAGTCACTTTGCGCTTCCGCCCGGTCTGGCGTTTGAACTCATCCATGACGAGGCGTGAGAACATTTTGCCCAGATTCACCTTCGAGATGGCGATGTGGCCGTGTTCGTCGCGCTCGATGCCTTCGAGGTACTTGTTGGGCAGGTATTCGGCAAGCCCTTCGGCAAGCACGATGACGCCGAAGTCCTTGTTCTCGGCCTCTTCCCGGACGCGCATCGTGGCGACGATGCGCTTGACGACCTCTTCGACCTTCATCACGGCGCGGACCGACTTTTCGCCGGTTTCCGCATCGGTCGTTTCTTCCTCGTCGCGGTATTTGCCGATCACGTCTTCGACGCTGATCACCAGGCTCGCTTCGCCGGCGATCGCGGCGCCGTAGGCGAGCCAGCCGGCCGAGCGGCCCATCGTCTCGGTGAGGAAATAGCTGCGCGTCGCTTCGGCATCGGCGAGCAGATTACGGACTTCGCCGGCCAGGAATTCGACGGCAGTGAAATAGCCGAACGTGAAATCGATGCCCATGTAGTCGTTGTCGATTGTCTTGGGCACGTGCACGACCGGAATTCGCGGGCTGCCCGCCGGCAGTTGCTCCTGAAACGCCTTGAACTTGTTCGCGGTCTTCAGCGTGTCGTCGCCACCGATCGAAACCAAGGCATCGACGTCGAGCGAGCGCAGCGCGTCGTAAACGGCCTTTAACGGCGCCGTGCGTTCGGGGTCCTTTAAGTGGGACGGGTGCGACACATGCTTGCCGGGATTGGCCCGGGCCGTGCCGATCATGATGCCCTGCGTGTTGCGCGTGCGCTTGAGCATCTTGTGGTCAATCACCAGATAGTCGCGCCCCAAGGACAACGGGTGGTCGGGCGTGTACTCGACCAACCGGGAATAGCCGTGGAGGACGCCCACGACCTGGATGTTGTTTCGCAAGAACGAGACGGCCGCCGTGGAAATCACGGCGTTGGCTGCGGGCGCGGGCCCCCCGGCAAACAGGATCGCGGCGCGACGGATCGGCGTCGGTACCGCGGGCGGACGAGAAAGACTGGTCATCATACGACTCCGTTCCAATCGGGCGGACCGGATGCGTGGTCCGAGTTGCTAGACATTCTAGCGAAGAAACGCCGGCCGTCAGCGGCGGGCCGGCAGCCGGGCAAACACGACCCGGCAACTCGACAGGGCGCAGGTTTTCAGTGCGTCCAGGTCCGTTCGATGAAGGTCGTGTCGACACGCCCCTCGACAAACGCGGCGTGGCTGAGGATTTCTTGCAGCCGCGGGACCGTGGTTTTAATCCCCTCGATCTTCAATTCGTACAAGGCACGCAGCATCGAATCGATCGCTTCGCCGCGCGTCGGCTGATGGACAATCAACTTGCCGATCATCGAATCGTAATACGGCGATACCGTGTAGCCGGTATGAGCATGCGAATCGAAACGCACGCCAAAACCGCCAGGCGGAATCAGGTTTTCGATCCGCCCTGCGCACGGCTGAAAGTTCCGCGCCGGGTCTTCGGCGTTGATGCGGCACTCGATCGCGGCACCGCGCACCTGGATATCTTCTTGCCGGAAGGGCAAGGGCTCGCCGGCGGCGACGCGAATCTGCGTCTTGATCAGGTCGACGCCGGTCACCAACTCGGTCACGGGGTGCTCGACCTGAATGCGGGCATTGGCCTCGATGAAATAGAACTGGCCCGAGCGGTCGACGATGAACTCGCAGGTGCCGGCGTTCGTGTAGCTGGCCACCCTGGCCAGCCGGACCGCCGCCTCGCAGAGGGCGCGGCGCGTCGCGTCGGGCAGATTGATCGCGGGGCTCTCTTCGACGAGCTTTTGGTGGCGGCGCTGCATCGTGCAGTCGCGCTCCCAGAGATGGCAGACGTTGCCATGATGATCGGCCACGAGCTGCACCTCGATGTGGCGCGGATGCTCGATGTATTTCTCGAGGTAGATGCTCGCGTCGCCGAAGGCGGCCTGGGCTTCGGTTTGGGCCTGCTGCACCGCCGACTTGAGCGCCAAGTCGTTGGCGGCCACGCGCATGCCGCGCCCACCGCCGCCGGCCGAGGCCTTGATCAACACGGGGAACCCGATTTCATGCGCCACGCGCATCGCCTCGGCTTCGGTTTCGATCAGACCTTCACTGCCGGGTACGACCGGCACTTCGGCCTCGCGCGCCAGGCGGCGAGCTTCGTTCTTGTCGCCCAGCATCCGCATCGCTTCGTGCGAAGGGCCGATGAAGACGATGTTGCAGGCCTTACAAACTTCGGCGAAGTGCGCGTTCTCAGCCAGGAAGCCGTAGCCCGGGTGAATCGCCTGCACGTTGCCCACTTCGGCCGCGCTGATCACGCGGTCGATTTTCAAGTAGCTCTCAGACGCCTTGGCCGGACCGACGCAATAGGACTCGTTCGCCATCCGCAGGTAAGCGGCGCCGCGGTCGGCCTCGCTGTAGATGGCCACGGTCTCGATGCCCAGTTCGCGACAGGCCCGCATCACACGCAGGGCGATCTCGCCGCGGTTGGCTACCAGAATTCGCTTAAACATCGGCCGATTCGCCAGGTGGGTCGTTCGCGGCAGGAGGGAAGCGCACAGTGCCGGTGGCCCGCTAACCGCGGGTATCAATCTTGAACAACGGATGGCCGAATTCGACTGGCTCGCCATTGCCGACCAGCACGGCCACGACCTTGCCCGACACCTCGGCCGGAATCTCGTTGAACACCTTCATCGCCTCGATGATGCAGATCGTGGTTTCCGGGCCGACATGATCGCCGACCTTGACGAACGGCGGCGATTCCGGCGAACTCGAGGTGTAGAAGGTGCCGATCATCGGGCTCTTGATGACAGCCACGTTGCGCTCATCGACCGGTGCCGCTGGCGCCGGAGCCGCGGGGGCCGCCACGGCTTGCGCCGGGGCAACGGGCCGGACTTCGGTCGTTACCACGCCCGATTGCTTTCGCAGGCAAATCCGCACGCCGGCTTGCCGCAGATCGATCTCGCTCAGCTCGTATTCGCGCATCAGTTCCGCCAAGCGGCGGAGCTTGCGGACGTCGAAGTTGTCGGGGGCGTTAGCAGCCGGACCAGCCATGCGTTTACTCCCATCGACCTCGCGCGCTGCGCTTGCAGGACCTGATCCGGCATGCAGAGATGCCGTTCACGGGAGACCTCCCGGGTCCATCGAACTCAGAGCAGCGCGGGTCAGGTCAGGACGATTTCGTCAAAGTTTTTGGGCACGTTAGTGAGCACTTCGTGACCCGTACGGGTCACCAAAACGTCGTCCTCGATCCGCACCCCACCCCAACCCGGCAGGTAAATTCCCGGCTCGACCGTCACGACCATGCCCGGCTGCAGCTTGAGCCGGTTGCCGGTGGTCAGCCTGGGTCCTTCGTGGATATCCAGGCCAATGCCGTGGCCTAAACCATGACCAAACTGCTTTCCGAAGCCCGCCTTGACGATCACTCCGCGCGCCACGGCGTCGACCTCTTCACAGGTGACTCCCGGCTTGATCGCGGCAATCGCCTTCAATTGAGCGTTTAACACAACTCCATATATGCGTTCGAGTTTGGGCGGGATTTTACTGGTGACCAAAACACGGGTCAAGTCGCTCTTGTACCCGCAGTCGGCACCCCAATCGACCAACACGAAGCCGGCCGAATCGATACGTTGCTCGGTGGGACGGGCATGAGGCAGTGCAGCACGCGCACCGACCGCGACGATCGGCGGAAAGCTGCAACCCTTGGCGCCAAAGCCCCGGATGGCGTGTTCAAGATCATGGGCGACCTGCCGTTCGGTTTGGTCGCCGCGGATGCTGGCCCGCAAAACCTCGAAACCCTTCTCCGCACAGCGGATGGCGACGCGCAAGGCTTCGACCTCGTCCTTGTCCTTCACCTGGCGCAAGGTTTCCACCAGACCGGACGAGCTGCGCAATTCGACACGCTCGAGCTTGGCCCCGATCCGCTCGCGAAGGCCCACGGTCATCGAATCGGCCTCGACCGCCATTCGCCGGACCTTGGCCTTGGCCGCCGACTGCTCGATGGCCGTGAGCATGTCGATGCCGGGCGTGCGAATGAGCAAATCGAGCCCCGGGCACTCTTCTTCGAGCTGGGTGGTATAGCGGGCATCGCTGAGCACGATCTGCCCGTCGCGAAACACGAGCAGGTAGCTGTCGTCGCCGGTGAATCCGGTCAGGTAGCTGACGTTCGTGAAGTTGGTGACCAAGAGACCGTCGAGTTGCTCCTTGGCCAACGACTGGCGCAGCTTTTGACGGCGTTCCGCGAAGCGATCCATAGAGCGCAAGTCCTCGACAGGTGAACGATTGGGCGGAGCCAAGGCGGCAGCCTCCCGGGTGCCGTCCATCACCGCGTGGGCTCCTTTGCTATCACTAAACAACGCGCGACGCAATGGGGTTGGCGCGCGCAGAATGTGCCGGATTTTCCGGGAATTTCCAATTTCCTCCCACCGCATGGGACTTTCTTCTGGCGGCGGAAGCTGCTCGAATTACAATACGATTCGTACCGAGGGAATTCGGTTTGAAGAGGGTCCTGTGACCGGACGTCGGATGGTTGTACCGCGTCGGGTCACTGCTGTTTCGGGCAAACGTGGGCCGCGAGTCACCGCGCAAAGAGGCGATTGTGCGGTGACCGGGCCGGAGTAAAGGCTGCCTTGAAGTCTCCGCATCGCTCTGCATTACCTAGCCCTGCGCCGGTGCGCAGGGCCAGCCTGACCATTCTGATTCTCGATCAATTGCGCGACTATGTCGTGGCTCACGGGCTGACCGTTGGCGATCGCCTGCCGGCCGAGCGCGAATTGGCCGCGCGGCTCGGAGTGAGCCGCCCCACGTTGCGCGTCGCGCTGAATCAGCTTTCCGAGCGCGGCGCCTTGCGACGCGTGCAAGGTGGCGGCACCTATCTCGAACAAGGCTTTCTCACCGCCATGGTGCAAAGCCAGGTGGCCGCCGAAGGCACGAGCGTGCCCCTGTCGCAAATCATCGAAACGCGCGTGTGCCTTGAGCCCTTGTTGGCCCGGCTGGCCGCGCGACGCGCGTCGGTCGAAGAGGTCGCCGCCTTGGAAGAAGACGTCGAGCGGGCCGGACAGGCCCTCGATGATGTCGACGCCTGGCGGCAGCACGATCTCCGCTTCCATGCCAGGCTTGCCCAGCTCTCGGGCAACGCCATCCTGGCCAACGCACTCGATTCGGTCGTATCGCACCTGCCGAGCGTCTGGGTGCGCTTCCAGGACGGCATCAACGTGTCGACGGCTCATGCCGACCATCAAGAGATCGTGGCGGCCCTGCGCCGCCGCGACGGTGTCGCAGCGGCCCGGCAGATGAAGAACCATCTGCGCATGTTCGAGCGCAGCGTCGCGGCGAAATCGCGCGACAAGATCACGATCGGCGCCTAGCCGCCGGTCGCCATCCGTCTGCCGCTGCAACCCTGCGAACGTGCAGGCCGGCGCGGATCGGCAGGGCAGGCCACCCCCTGGTGACGACCATCTCTCGTAGCCGCCCGCGCCGGCGGCTACGATTGAAGGCATGAACCCTCAGCGCGTGCACGAGCTCGCCCGACAGTTGCTCGACGGCCATCTGGACGTCGAGGCGTTTCTCGGCCAGGCGTCCCATTGGACGATGGCCAACGTCGGCGCAGCGCACGTCGATCTCGATCGACAACGCCGTTGCGGCTTTCCCGAGGTCGTCTATGCCGAGGGTAAGCCGGTCGAGCTGATTGCCCAGATCTTCAGGGCACAGTTGGAACACGGCCACCACGTGCTGGCGACCCGCGTTGCGGTCGGCCCAGCCCAGGCGCTCGCCGAGATATTCCCCGACGGGCGCTACAACGCCGTCGGCCGGACGTTTACGGTCGATCGACGCTCGCCGCGCGACCGAGATACCCACAGCGACCGCGGCCGCGTGCTGATCATCACGGCCGGGTCGACCGATCGCCCCGTGGCCGAAGAGGCCCTCGAAACGGCCCTCTGGATGGACGTCGAAGCGCGGCTGCTGCAAGACCTGGGAGTCGCCGGACCGCAGCGGCTGCTGGCCCATCTGCATGAGCTACGCGACGCGGATGCCGTGGTCGTCGTGGCCGGCATGGAAGGCGCGCTGCCGAGCGTCGTCGGCGGGCACGTCGCCTGTCCCGTCGTGGCCGTGCCGACGAGCGTGGGCTACGGCGCCAGCTTCGGTGGACTCGCGGCGCTCTTGGGCATGCTCAATAGCTGCGCGTCGAACGTGACCGTGGTCAACATCGACGCCGGATTCAAGGGGGCCTACATCGCCGGCATCATTGCCCGCAACGTGGCCCAGGCCCGCAACATGGCCCATGACCGCGCAGCAGGCGGCGCGATAGAGCCATGAACCACGCAGGCGCCGACGACGCGTCGCTGCTGCCACGTCTTCCCGAGCGGCACTCGGATTCGCACAAGGGCGACTACGGTCGCTTGCTCGTCGTGGGCGGGTCGACCGGAATGGCCGGGGCCGTGGCCCTGGCGGGCATGGCCGCGCTGCGCGCCGGCGCGGGCCTGGTGCGGCTCGCGGTTCCGGCCGCCTGCCAGGCGACTGCCGCCGGCTTCGAGCCGGCACTGATGACCGTCGGTCTCGCGCACGACGACGCGGGACGAATCGCCGCGACGGCGCGGCAAGCGCTCGCCGCGCAGCTCGACTGGGCCACGGTGGTGGCATGCGGTCCAGGGCTGGGCAGCTCGCCGGACCTCGTCACGCTGGTTCAGTGGATCTACGCCGAGGCGCGGTGCCCGGTGGTCGTCGACGCCGATGGATTGAATGCCCTCGCGGCAGGCGCCGCGCCGCTCGACCGGCACGCGGCCCCGCGCGTGCTGACACCCCATCCCGGCGAGTTCGCACGTCTCGCAGGCCAAACCCAGGCACCAGCCGCCGCCGAGCGCCGCGACGCTTGCCAGCAGCTTGCCTTGCGCGCCGGCGCGGTCGTCGTGCTCAAGGGACATGGCACCGTGGTCAGCGACGGCGCTCGTGCAGATATCGTTCGTACTGGCAACCCGGGGATGGCAACGGGCGGGACGGGCGATGTGCTGACCGGAGTGATCGCCGCGCTGCTGGCGCAAGGGTTGCCGCCGTTCGAGGCGTAGATGCTGGGCGCCCACC